>NZ_JAGQCQ010000025.1:0-20173 GCF_024346275.1 Cyanobium sp. BA20m-p-22 | reverse complement strand
GCCTCCATCTCCAAGGCAGTGACCTGAGGCGGCCCTTCGTGTTCGCCCGTGCGCGGGTTGAGCGTTCTCGGTTGTGGTGCCAGCAGACCCGCCAGGCAGAAGCCGCAGTAGTCGCTCTCCGCCTCCCCCTTGAACGACAGGTCGCACGAGAGGGCCAGCAGGGCGTACTGCCGCTGGCGGCCAGCCGCCTGGCTTGTTGATTCCCTCGGGAATGGGGGCCGGATCCAGTTGCGCAAGAAGATCGAACCAGACGCCGGGCTAGGCCGCTGTTGGTACAGCGCTGCCCACCAGTAGGCACCAAGGCGGGCACGGATCTTGATCAGTTCCGACAGGGGGAACCGCTCCGGACACAGCGCCTCGCCCCTCTCGCGCCAGTCCGGAATCAGCGTGCAGGTAGGCGGCAGCTTGGGGCGCTCAGCCGGTTCCTCTGCAACAGCTGGTAGGTCCAGCACGGTCCACTGCTGCGGCGCCTCACCCAGCTCCTGCTCATACAGCCAGCCGATCAAGTCCTGGTGGTCCCAGCGGGTGAGCACCACCACCTGAGCCGAAAGATTCGGCTGCTCGCTGCCGTCTGCTCCCAGCACCATGGCCGGCTCAGCCCGGGTGAGCCACACCGAGCGCAGCCAGTCGATCAGCTTCTGCCGCAGCGCAGGACTGGCGGCATCACCTGGGCCCTTGTAGGGGTCGTCAATGATTCCCAGGCTGTAGCCCTTACCCGTAAAGGGGCCATCGACTCCGGCAGCGATACACCCGCCCCGCTGGCGGGTAAGCCAGTTGCCCACCGCCGCCAAGTCCCGGGCCAGCAAGTGGCCGGTCACCCGGTAGAAGTGGCGCGCTTCTCTGGAGTGGGCGTAGGCCAGCTCCGCCGAGTACGACGCAATAGCCGCAAAGAGGTGCGGGTAGCGCTGCAAGAAGTAGGCCGGAAACAGCTTGGAAACCAGGAGACTTTTGCCGAGTCGGGGAGGACAGGTAACGATCAGGCGGCTCAGCTGGCCATCGGCCACCTGCTGGAGCAGCTCGATCAGCACCTCAGCCCAGTGGTGGAAGCCGTAGCGGGGGTAGGCCTCGGCAATGAAGCTGCGCAAGGTCTGGGGTTCTGCCTGGATTGGGGTGGTGGTTGTGGGGAGTTGCAGCAGGCCGGCATCACCCCAGGGGTCGAGCTCGCTCAGCAGCAGGCCGCCTTCTGCAGGGGCTTGTGGCGTGAGCACTGGTGCTGTCATCACGGTGGCGCTGGTGCTCACGGTCATGCCCTCGGCTCCGGTGGCTTAATCGGTGCTCGCAGCAGGCCGCCGATCTCAGCGATCACCCGAAAGGCGCCAACCGCGGCAGAAAACTGCTCGGAATCCATCGCCCGGCGGGCGCACTCATTGAGGGCAAAGATCTGCTCAGCCTGGTGGCGCCGCCGGTCGGTGATCAGCTCCTCCACCATCCGCTCGCGGGCGAGGTTGAGGTAGCGGTTCACCGTCTGGCTGTTGCGGACCCCCCATTTCTCACCAGCATTTTCGAGGATCTGTACCAGCGGCAGTCGCTGAGCGATCCAAAGCTGGGACTCTGCGATGCGTCGCTCGATCTCCAGTCGGCTGGGTCTAGGGACTGGGATTGCCCCACGCTTCTGTCGCGGTGGATTGCCCTTGCCTACGGGGCGGCTGGGGTCAACGCCCACCGTCTCGCCCAGGGGCCGGCCGTCGGCGTCCTCTGCAGAAGCAGCAGTGCGCAGGGCTTCTATGGGATCGAGCTGGCGAGCCTCCAGCAGCGCAAGAGCGCTGGGATCAGCAGCGGGAGGGTGTCCGGCAGCCACGCGTAAACAACACCTGCAGAGGAAAAAGCAATGCCAACGCGAATGAGATGCGGTGTATTGGCGTTCCCGAAAGCATAGCCGTGTTGCCAAGGGTTGATTTCTATGGCCATGCGTCGCGCTACCGGTGCCGAGCGAGTCCGCTCCTGCCTGTCCACTCAAGGGCTGCCGGCTGCCGTCTAACAGGCCGGAGCGGTTCTAACAGCGTTCTAACAGCTGCTGTTAGACCTCAGATCCACTGCGCAGCAGCAGCTCTGGGCTGCTCTCCTCTTCTTTCTAACCTTCTAACAGAAAGAGATAGATACACAAGCAAAGAGGGGGAGGCAGGGGGTCTCTCCTGGATCAGGGGTGTGCACTGGGGTGTGTAAAGAGAGAGTCCCTACCCCCTGTAGGAGTGTTAGAACGTTAGAAACCAGTCACTGCAACGGTTTTCGCTCTAACAGCCCTGTTAGATAACGGCCCCTTCTAACGCTCCGGCGCCGGTGAGCATGGCCAGGGGCAGGGCCACAGCCCGCGAGCTGCCCAGTCCGCGGAAGTGCACCAGCTGCGAGCGGCTGGCGCCAGGCAGGCGGCTGAGGATGGCACCCCAATTGGTCACCCAGGCGGTATCCGCCAGCATGCGGGCAATGGCTTCTGCGCTGTTGCTGATCAGCAGCTCCCCCTCCCGCACCCGCAGGCCATGGCGGGCCAGCAGGTCGGCGGCATCAGCGGGCCGCACCGGCTCCATCGGTGAGGGCAGGGCGCTGGACACCAGCTCCACCAGTTCCAGCACCGTGCGGGACAGCACCGAGCGCTCCTCGCTCTCCACCCGCAGCTGGTGCTGCAGTATCCGGTTGAGGCAGCGGCGCTCATCCGGGACCTCCGTGCTTTCGCGGTAGCTGCTCCAGTCCGCGCCATCGATCAGGCTCTGCACCTCCGCCGCGCTGGGCACGCGCGAGGCCTGCAGCGACCAGGCCCCGGCCAGCAAGGTGCCGTACTGATCGCCCAGGGCCTGGGAATCGAAGTGAGCGGCCGCCACCTGGGAGCAGACGACGATCGAGCGTCGGATCACCGGGATCAGCACCACGGTGCGGGCGATCAACCGGTTGGCGAACGCCGGTGTGATCAGCTGCTCGAGGTCCCGGTCCAGCGCCTGCCAGTGCGCCTCCCGCTGCTGCTGGGGGAGCTCGCTGGGGTTGCGCAGGTTGAGCGGCGCAAAGCGGCGCCGGTCCGCACCCTGCTTGAGACCGGTGGCGATAGAGGAGAGCAGGAACATTGAGCGCACCGAGTAGCGCGCCACCTCGCCTGTAGGTGAGCCCTTGACGATCGCTGCGCGGGATTCGGAACTCGCCACCCGCGCCAGCGCCAAGATCGCCTGGATGCGCTGCTGGTCCTCGCGCTCGTTGCTCTCCGCCTCATCGATCAGCACCGGCAGGGCGTCGGAGCGCAGGGTCTGGCGGATGCCAGCTTCTGTGACGCTGCCGACGAATACCTGAGCCAGATCGGCAAGCAGCACGCCGCAGAAGCGCTCAAACAGATGCGACTTGCCCGAGCCGGCCGGGCCGCTCAGCCAGAGGTGGGGCCGCCAGCGCAGGGCACCACAGATCGGCGCCAGCGTCAGCCATCCCGCCAGCAGCATTGCGGAAGCCGGCACCTCCCAGTGGAAGCGGTCCGCCAAGGTGAGCACCAGCAGTGCCTCCTCGTCGCTGAGCGGCTGGGCAGCCCCCGTGCCCACTAGGGCAGTGCCGCGCTGGTAATGAAAGCGGCTAGCGAGGGTGGCACTGAGTGGCCGCGGCTCACCATCCACCACCAGGCGATCGCCCAGATGCAGCACGCAGCGGCCCTCGTCCCACCAGCTGCCGCGGCCGCGCAAGCGATCGGGATCGAACATTCCCACCGCCGCCTGACGGCAGAACAGATCAGAAGCCGCGGCCGTCCAGTTCACGCCCCGCTTGTTGGGGTAGAGGGTCTCCCAGTAGGCCAGGGGCGCTAGCCGGCAAAGGTTCACGCCGCCGTGGGCCGAGGAGCCCAGCCGCATTACCTGGCCGGTGGAGCGCGGTTGATAGAAGTAGCCGTCGCTGTCGTAGCCCAGGCACACGAAAGGCTCACCGCCTGCGGGGCCTGGCCGCTCAGGCGGCACTGCATGAGAAGCACCGTCCTGTAACACAGGTGCCAGAGCAGCGGCCGGGGCTTTCGCGTCGTCGTCGGCCTCTGCCTGCGGTAGTTGCACTGTTCGGCAATGGGCCTCCAGGTAGGCCTGGGCTTCTGCAGGACTCCAGCTGGCATCGGCCAGATCCCAGCCCGCTGCGCCCGGCGCATCCACCAGGTCCCAGTCCGCCTCCGTACTGCCCGGCGGCAGCACCACCGACACAAGGCAGCCGAGCTCCAGCAGTAGGGACGAGAGCCGCGCCATCGCTTCGCGGCCACTGGTATCGGCATCGGGCCAGAGGCTGACGGCACGGCCGGCTAAGGGGTTCCAGTCGACGCTGCCAATTGCCTGACTGCTGCCGCACCAGCTCACCACCACGTGATCGGGGAACAGCACTACGGCGGCATCGGCTGCTTTCTCCCCCTCAGTGATCAGCACCGGCGACCAGAAGTGGCGCTCTAACTCCGCCAGCCGGTAGAGCGGCCTGGGGGCCGGCCAGTCGGAGCGGAACGGATCGCGGCGGGAGGGGAAGTGCCAACCCCCAGCCAGCCAGGTGCGCTGCACGAACACCTTGCGCTTACGGCCGCCCTGCAGCAGATCCAGGCGCTGCACCCAGAACAGTGGTGCTCCGGCCGCATCGGTGTAGCACCACTGGCCGCTGGCGCTGCCCAGCTCCGGTGGCCGGGCAGCGGGCGGTGGGGTGTCGGGGATGCGGGTAGGTCGGCCGGCCTTGCTGCCTGAGCGGCTGTGCCTGGGGCTGGCAGGGGCTGGCCGGTGCGGGGCTGGCTGCGCCGGCAGGGCCAGGTGGGCCTCGATGCGGCGGGCAGCGGTGGCGAAGTCCCAGCCGGTAAGGCGCAGCAGTAGATCCATGCCGCTGCCACCGCCACCGCGCTGCTCGCGGCCGCCGCACTGGTTGCAGAACCAGCCGCCCGGGCCGTCATCGCGGTCCCAGCGGTAGCGGTCGGTGCCGCCGCAGGCGGGGCAGGGCTGATGGCGGTTCTCCAGCTGCTCCGGTGCCAGAGCAGCGAGCTCGATCAGCAGCCGCGGCCACTGGCCAGCCGCAGCTGCCAGCACATCGGTGGCCATCAGCGCTGGGGAGTTTGGGCCCCAGCAGGAGGTACGGGCTGCTGAGCGTTGAGCGACCGTCCCTCGCCACGCATCACCTGCACCAGGGTGCGGCGCACAAAGGAGGCACGACTCTCGATGCCCGCGGCATGGTCATCGATCCAGGAGACCACGGCCTCCGGCAGCTGCAACTGGATGCGCTTCATAGTGGCATTAAAATGCTTGCCCGAAAGCCTAGCCGGTGTTTCGCAAGCCCTAAACTCTGCCGCGGTGCTGCCTTGCCGGTGTGTCTTTCAGCCTGCGCCCCTATCAGCAGGAGGCCGTAGAGCGCGTGCGCCAGGCCTTCCTTTCGGGCCATCGCGCCGTGCTCTTTGTGCTGCCGACCGGCGGCGGCAAGACCGTGGTGTTCAGCCACATCGCCGAGCAGGCCGCTGCCCGCGGCAAGCGCATCGCCGTACTGGTGCACCGGGCTGAACTACTTGATCAGGCCTGCCGCTCCCTGGCGGCAATGGGAGTGCGCCATGGCGTGATTGCCGCCGGCCGCTCCATGAACCTGGCGGCGCCAGTGCAGGTGGCCAGCGTCCAGACCCTGGCCCGGCGCCTGGCGCAGCTGCCGGCCGATCTGTTCCAGCTGCTGGTGGTGGATGAGGCCCACCACAGCAATGCCGGCACCTGGGCCAAGGTGATCGGCCACTTTGAGCGAGCCCTGCTGCTGGGCGTCACGGCCACGCCGGTGCGAGGCGATGGCCGCGGCCTCGGCGAGTTCTATTCCGCCCTGGTGCTCGGCCCCAGGGCCGCCTGGCTATGCGCCGAGGGCTATCTGGCACCAGCGCGGGTGTTTGCCCCACCGCTGGGGTTCTCGGTGAAGGACCTGCGCCGGCGGATGGGGGATTTCGACCTGAGGCAGGCCGCCGGTGAGCTGGGCGGCAGCCGCATCCTTGGCGATGCGGTCAGTCACTACCTCAGCCACCTGAGCGGAAGCACGGCCATCGCCTTCTGCTGCTCGATCGCCCACGCGCAAGCCGTGGCGGAAACCTTCTCGGAACGGGGCGTGGCCGCGGCCTCGATCGATGGCTCGATGGACCCCCTACAGCGGCGGCGGTTGCTTGAGCAGCTCGGCAGCGGTGAGCTGCAGGTGCTCACCAGCTGCAACTTGATTGGTGAGGGGGTCGATGTGCCGTCGGTGGGGGGCTGCCTGCTGCTGCGGCCCACCCAGAGCCTGGCGCTGCATCTCCAGATGATCGGTCGCTGCCTGCGGCCCCAGCCGGGCAAGCAGGCGGTGATCCTCGATCACGTCGGCAACATCGAGCGTCTCGGTCACCACCTCGACGAGCAGGAGTGGAGCCTCGAGGGCGTGCGCAAGCGCAAGCAGAGCAAGGCCCCCTCCGTGAAAACCTGCCCGGAGTGCTTCTGCGCCATGGCCAGCGCCGCCAGCCTCTGCCCGGAATGCGGCAAGCAGTTCCGGCCGGAGAAGCGGCAGCTGGTGACGGTGGCCGGCGAGCTGAGCGAACTGAGCCAGCAGGAGCTGCGCAGAGAGCGCCGCCGCGAGCAGCGCCAGGCCCGCACCGCGGCTGACCTGGAAGCGCTGGGAACCCAGCGCGGCATGAAAAACCCCAAGGGCTGGGCGCGGCATGTGATCGCCAGCCGCCAGGCGCGCGGCCAGTGGGAGCTGCTGGCATGAGCGAGCAGGAGCTGCAGCAGCGGATCCGCCTGGAGCTGGGCCGCGGCCCGGTGCGGCTATGGCGCAACAACGTCGGCGCCCTGCGCGATGAGCGCGGCCGTCTGGTCACCTACGGACTGTGCAAGGGCAGCAGCGACCTGATCGGTCTCAGCCAGGTCGTGATCGGCCCCGAGCACCTGGGCCAGACCCTGGCGCTGTTCACCGCCCTTGAGGTGAAGACAGTCCGGGGCCGCTTGAGCGAGGAGCAGGAGAAGTTCCTGCGGCTGGTGCAGCAGCTCGGCGGCCGCGCCGGCGTGGTGCGTTGCCTGGACGATGCGCAGCAGATCCTGCGCTTGCCCTGAGGAAGCCTTGGGCGCTCAGGCCTCAGAGCAGCCGGCGACTGCGGCGAGCGAGTGTTCGCTCCACTTCATCAATGTTCCACAGCAGGGGCGGTCTGCTTACTCCGGCGCCGGCTGCTCGGAAATGGTCTCCAGCCCGCAGCACCCCATCTCTGCGCAGACGCAACAGGCTTCTGTCACTAATGCGTAGGGCCTCGCATGCCTCCCGGGTTGAGTGTGTATACGCCATGGAGCGCCTGGGTTCGCCTGGATCGGAATGTAGGCAAACTTCCCGAGGCACAACTGTTCTCTGATCCGCCTATCTGCGGGCTGAACGTATCAGCGTGATGCCCCTGATTTGGTTGCTAAATGGAGTCCTGTGTGGCGCTCTTTTCGGTAACCCCTTTCCTGGTTCCGGCTCTGCTGGTGTCCCATACGGGAACCCGCAGCCCTTCTACCTTGCTGACGCTGAAGTGCTGCGTCGCAAGCGGGGCAGGGGGCGCCGCGCAAACTTAATACTGTTTTCTGCATCCCATTTGGGAACCTGCGCTCCAGGCCTTTTGCATCAGTGATCGGCATCAAGAGGCGGGCGGTTGACCAGTTCCCGTACCCGCGCTTCCAGGCGAGGCATCTCCAGCCGGCGGCCGTAGGTCTGCAGGTGCACAGCTGGTGAGTGGCCCATCAAGGCGGCGCTCTCGCGCACATGCAGCCCTAGGTCGAGGCCCAGCCGCAGGGCAAAGGCATGGCGCAGCCCGTAGGAGGTCAGCTCCGAAGGCAGCTCGGCGGCAATTGCCTGGCGCTGCTGCAGACGCTTGAGCTGCTGGCTGAGCACTTCGCCAGGCGAGCGGTGCTGCACCACGCAGTCCGGCAGTCCGTAGGTCAAGAAGCGATCGACGAGCTGCTGGCAATCGGCCGGCCAGCCAGCAGGGGGAACAGCGGGTACGCGGCGTTGACCCGTGCTGCCCCGGCTGTTGCGCTTGGCATGGGAGACCACGGCCACGGGGTGCCCTTGCTCCTTGAGTAGCACCAGACCTTTGAGTTCAGCAGGGCGCAGCCCAAAGGCCACCAGGCAGTCCCAAGCCACCAGGTCGGCTGCCCCAAGACGAAGACTGGCCTCGACGCGCGCGCGTAGCTCAGTGATCTCCTCGTCACTGAAGGCACGAACACCTTCCGGGGGCGCCACGGCCTTGCCATTGCCGCGCAAGGGCGCCAAGGACTCCGGCCAGGGCCAGCCAGCTGCCTTCCACAGCTGCCGGTAGCGGTTGAACGCCATCTGGCGTGAGCGGCTGTTGGGAGCCCAGTGCCGCAGGGTGGTTTCCAGCAGCTCCTCGTCGAGTAGCCAGTGCCGGTTGGCCGCTTGCTGCGTGAGCTTCCCGTAATAAGGAAGGTAGGTGCGCTGCCAGGTGGAGATCCCCACCGTCTCCCCGAGCAGTCCCTTCTCAAGCCGCAGGATCACCTTGTTCAGTTCCTCCGGGCGTAGCCGGCGCTCATTGCCTGCGGGGAGGCAGTCCTCAGGGTCCGGCCAGCGCCAGGTGCCAGCCATGACCGCTTCATGGATGGCCATTGCTTCTGTGAGCGCTTCTGAGGTCTTGTCGGGCGCCGCGCTGGTCTGCAGGGTGACGGCCCGGACCTTGGGAGCTGCTGCTGCAGGTTCATCAGGGCGGAGCGGCAGCTCGGCGCTCAGCACCCGCAGGCGGTCGTGGTGCAGCTGGAGAAACCAGCCACCCCGCCCGCCACGACTTCGCTTGAAGCTGCGGGAGAGGTCCTTGAGGCACGGCGGGCTGGACACGGGTCTTGGGTAAAAACTGGGTAAAAAATAGTCCGATCTCGACGGTTTCAGGCGGTTTTGAGCCGATCCAGTCGGATCAGCCCCTCTCCTGAAAGCCCCTGCGGTGACTGGCCTAAACCCCTGACACCGCTTGGCTTTTGGTAACGCCCCCTGTTGGATTCGAACCAACGACCGGCTGCTTAGAAGGCAGCTGCTCTATCCGGCTGAGCTAAGGGAGCTGGGTGGGTCGATCAGGGGTGGCTGGCACCGCCCCACGGCCTTGAACCATGATCGCCCAGCCCCTGTCGGCTCCACAAGTTCCCCAGCACAGGCAAGATTGGGTGCTACTTGGCTCCGCCCATGCCTTCAAAACTGCTGCTTGCCACCCTTGCCCTGCTGGCCATGGGCACATCGCTGGCTGCCAGGGCCATGAATCTGGACCAGGCCTGTGAGAGGTTTGCCAGCAGGCTCACTGCTGCCCAGGCCTCAGGTGACAGCCAGCAGGCCCAGACCATCTATCAGAAGGGCAGCCAGCGCATCGCCGCCAACTTCAATGGCGCCACCTGCCCGAACGTCCAGCCGCCCAAGCCTTGAGTCCAAAGGTCTGTGCCCCTAGAGTGACCTGCTGCGCTTGTCTTGTCCCATGGCTGCCACCCGGCTTTCCGACAGCCAGAAAATCGAGATCGTGGCGCGATACCGTGCAGGGGAGGGCAGCAGTGAGCTGGCTGGGGCTTTTGGCTGTAGTGCAATCACCGTCAGCCGGGCTGTCAAGGCTGCCCTCGAACCCGCCGAATACGATCAGCTCAAACAGCAGCGCAGTCGCCCGACCAAACCAGCCCCTGTGCAGCTGTTGGACCCGCCCCAACCCCCGCAAATCCAGCCCGAAATAGCAGCAGAGCCAGAAACGTCAGGGCCCGAAACAGCAGCAGAAGATGACGGCATTGCCGTGCTGGCGATCGAAGATGCGGATGATTTCGGCGATGACTTCAGCGATGATTTCGGCGACGACGAGCTGCCTGATCAGTTCGTTGAGGTGACCCCGCTGCTGGCTGATCAGCCAGCCGAGCCGGCCCGCTGCCAGCCCCTGGCGGAGGCGCCCCTGCCCGCCAGTGTTTACATGCTCGTCGACAAGATCGTCGAACTCCAGGCCAGGCCCCTCAAGGAGTTTCCAGAGCTGGGCCTGTTGCCCGATGGGGAAGGGGATCGCCAGGCCCTGTTGGTTTTTGCCAACCCCCGCCAGGCCAAACGCCACTGCGGACGCAGTCAGCGGGTGATCAAGGTTCCCGATACCCGGGTGCTTGAGCGCACCGCGCCTTACCTGATCGCCCAGGGCATCAGCCGTGTGGTGATTGAGGGCAGTCTCTATTCCCTGCCTGGCAGCTGATCGCTGCGGGGGGCTGCCAGTGCCGCGCTGCAGCCACCGCTGAGCACCCCGATCACCAGGGCCAGCCCCACCAGGAAGCCGGCGGGCAGGGGTGCGGTGCGGCTGAAGCCGAGGTTGAGGCTGGGCCGTTGTTCGAGGTTCTGGGCGCCCAGGCAAAGGATCAGTAGCAGCAGGCTGCCGCCCAGCAGGCTGGTCAGCAGCAGACGCAGGCGCACAAGCATCTAGGGCTAGTAGCTCGTGGGAGTCTGATGCCTCAGCTGGCTTGGTGCAGCAGGGCGTAGAGCTCCCGCTTGCTGTGGCCGGTGCGCTCCGCCACCAGTTTGGCGGCCGCATTGCTGCTGTGGCCAGCAGCCTGTAGGGCCCGCAATTCGGCGCTGAGGGCGGGAGCATCCCAGCACGGTGGCGGCGGTGCTGGGGCACCGCCCAGCACCAGGGTGCACTCCCCCTGGGGGGGCGTGCGGCGGAAGTGCTCGAGGGCCGCTGAAACCGTCGGCCCCACCTGCTCCTCGTGTTTTTTGGTGAGTTCCCGGGCCACCTGCAGGGGCCGGTCGCCCAGCACCGCCAGCAGATCGGTGAGCAGCTCCAGCAGCCGGTGGGGCGCTTCAAACAGCACCAGGGTGCGCTGCTCTTCCGCCAGTTCCTGCAGTCGCTGGCGGCGCTGGTTTGGCTTGGGCGGCAGGAAGCCTTCAAAGCAGAAGCGGCCGCTGGGCAGGCCGCTGCTCACCAGGGCGGTGGTGACAGCGCTGGGGCCGGGGATGCAGATCACCGCCAGCCCCGCCTGCCGGGCGGCTGCCACCAGCGCCTCGCCCGGATCGGAGATGCCCGGCAGCCCCGCGTCACTGATCAGCGCCAGGGCTTCGCCGGCGGCTAGGGCCTCGAGCAGTTCGGGGATGCGGGCGGTTTGGTTGTGGGCGTGGAAGCTCACCAGCCTCTGCCCCTGCTCTTTCTGGCGCAGGCCCAGTTGGTGCAGCAGCAG
The DNA here is from genome assembly GCF_024346275.1 of Cyanobium sp. BA20m-p-22. Taxonomy (NCBI): domain Bacteria; kingdom Bacillati; phylum Cyanobacteriota; class Cyanophyceae; order Synechococcales; family Prochlorococcaceae; genus Cyanobium; species Cyanobium sp. BA20m-p-22. Next base: position 9,059 of record NZ_JAGQCQ010000025.1, on the reverse strand, counting down.
GCCGCTGCGGCGGGTGTCTTCACAGGCGATCCGGCTGACCCCCACCAGCACCTGGCGGGCCCGGGGCGAGAGGTCGGCCAGGTTGCCGATCGGGGTGCCCACCAGGTAGAGCACACCTGGGGCTGGTTCGCTGGCTTGCACGGCTCCGGGGGTGCTCCTGCACAATGCTGATCCCTGCGCTCCCATGATGCCGGCTCACCATCCCCTGCCTTCAGGGATTGCATTGGAGGCGCTGGTGGTGGAGTTGCGGCGGCTCAGCTGGGGAGCGGCCGATATTTTGCTGGCCTATGGCCGCGGCGAGCAGCCCCCCTACGGCTTTGCCCGGGCCCTCAGCGTTGAGGAGGGCGGCGAGGGCCCGGTGAGTGCGGCCGATCTGGCGGTAAACCGCTGGCTTCTCGATGGTCTGGCAGGCGCCTTCCCTGCGGCCGCTTGGACCGTACTCAGTGAGGAGACCGCCAAGGAGCAACTGACGCCGGGCGAACCCCTGGCCGCTGAGTGGCTGTGGATCCTCGATCCCCTAGATGGCACCAAGGATTTTTTGCAGGGCACCGGTGAGTACGCCGTGCATCTGGCGTTGGTGCATCGCGGTGAACCCGTGCTGGGGGTGGTGCTGCTGCCGGAAATGGAGGAGCTGTGGCTGGGTGTGATGGCCAGCCTCAGTGGAGGGGCCAGCGAGGCCTGGTGCGAAAATCGGGCGGGAGATCGCCAGCCGGTGCGCTTCAGCGGCCGGCGGGCCCTGGGCGAACTGGTGCTGGTGGCCAGCCGCAACCACCGGGACCAGCGGCTGGAGCACTTGCTGGCCGCTTTGGCGTTGGGAGATACAAGGGCGATCGGCAGTGTGGGCGGCAAGGTGGCCACGATCCTGCGCGGCGAAACAGACCTCTACATCTCGCTTTCGGGCAAGAGCGCTCCCAAGGATTGGGATATGGCCGCTCCTGAAGCAGTGCTGCGGGCCGCTGGGGGCGCCTTCAGCCATGCCGATGGTCGGCCGCTTGCATACAACAGCGGTGACGTGCGTCAGGCAGGGTGCCTAGTGGCAAGCCATGGCCCTAGCCACCTGGAACTGTGCCAGAAGGCGGCTGCGGCCATGGCCTCAATTGATCCTGGTTTCAGGCTTTAGCGGTTTGATAGCAGTTTGCTATCAGTTTCCTAGCAGTGCCCGGGCGGGCGCCGCTAGGCGCTGAAACGATGATCCACCAGCCCTCAGACAGGCACGGGCACGGGGGCTTCTTCCGATTGGGGCACACCGCGCAGGGTGAGGTTGATACGGCCGCGGTTGTCGATTTCGCGCACCCGCACGGTCACTGGATCGCCCACGTTCACCACGTCTTCCACCTTTTCCACCCGGGATTCCGAGAGCTGGGAGATGTGGATCATGCCCTCCTTACCCGGCAGGATCTCAACGAAGGCACCGATCGGGATGACGCGGGTGACGGCACCGCTGAACACCTCTCCCTCGCTGATGCGGCGGGTGAGGCCTTCAATGATGCGCTGGGCCTCCTCGGCGGCGGCGCCATCGTGGCTGGCGATCGTGACGATGCCGCCATCTTCGATGTCGATCTTGGTGTTGGTGCGCTCCGTGATGCCCTTGATCGTGCGGCCGCCGGGGCCGATCACGGTGCCGATCAGCTCCGGATCAATGCGGAAGCTGAGCAGGCGCGGGGCGTGGGGCGACATGGTGTCGCGGGGCTTGTCGATCGCCTCGAGCATCTTCTCGAGGATATGCAGCCTGGCGGGGCGGGCCTGCTGGATGGCTTCGGCAATCGTTTTGACGTTGAGGCCCGTGACCTTCATGTCCATCTGCAGGGCGGTGATGCCCTTCTCGGTGCCGGCCACCTTGAAGTCCATATCGCCGAGGAAATCCTCGATGCCCTGGATGTCGGTAAGGATGCGCACCTCGTCGCCCTCCTTGATCAGGCCCATCGCCGCGCCGCTCACCGGAGCCTTGAGGGGCACACCGGCATCCATCAGGGCCAGGGTGCTGCCGCACACCGAACCCATCGAGGTGGAGCCGTTGGAGCTAAGGCACTCCGAAACCACGCGCAGCACGTAGGGGAAGGATTCCTTGCTTGGCAGCACCGGCAGGATCGCCCGCTCGGCCAGGGCGCCATGGCCCACCTCGCGGCGGCCGGGGGAGCGCATCGGCTTGGTTTCGCCGGTGGAGTAGGGCGGGAAGTTGTAGTGGTGCAGGTAGTGCTTCTCGGTGGACGGGTTGAGGTCGTCGAGCTCCTGGGCATCGCTCGGGGTGCCGAGGGTGGCGCAGGAGAGCACCTGGGTGAGGCCCCGCTGGAACAGGGCTGAACCGTGCACCCTCTTTGGCAGTACGCCGGCGGCGGCGCTGATCGGGCGCACCTCATCGAGGTTGCGGCCATCGACGCGCTTGCCGTCCTTGACGATCTGGGCGCGCATCAGCTTCTTGGTGAGGCTCTTGTAGCTGTTGGCCAGGGCCTTGCCGTTGCTGCTCACCGCCAGCTTCACCGCGTCGTCGTCGGCCAGGGCGGCGATTTTCTCCTTCACCCCGGCCTTGATTGCATCGAGCTTTTCGTCGCGCTCGGGCTTGGTCTGGGAGAACTGCATGAGCACCTCGCCGATGCCGCCGGCACATTCCTGCTCAAGGAAGTTGGGGAGGGTGGCGTCGATGACCTGGGGCTCGGGGAACACCTGCTCGATGCCGAGCTCCTTGAGCAGGTTTTGTTGGGCCTTGATCAGTTCACCGACGGCTTCATAGCCGAAGTCGATCGCTTCGATCACATCCTGCTCGGGGAGCTGGTTGGCACCTGCTTCCACCATGATCACCCCCTCGGGGGTGCCGGCTACCACCAGATCCAGCTCGCTGCGCTCGATCTCGCGGAAGCTGGGGTTGAGCACGAAGTCGTCACCCAGCAGGCCGACCCGCACCGCGGCCATCGGGCCCTGGAAGGGGATGCGGGCCAGCAAGGTTGCCAGGGAGGCGCCGGTCACTGCCAGCACATCGGGCGGCACCCGCTCATCGAGGGAGAGGCAGGTGGCCACGATCTGGATGTCGTCCCTCATCCAGCTTGGGAACAGGGGCCGCATCGGCCGATCGATCAGGCGGCAGGTGAGGATCGCCCGCTCGGGGGGGCGTGCTTCGCGACGGAAGAAGCTGCCAGGGATGCGACCGGCGGCGTAGAGCCGCTCTTCGTAGTCGCACATCAGGGGGAGGAAATCGATGCCTTCGCGGCCTCCTGAGCGGGTGGCGGTTACCAGAACTGAGGTATCACCACATTCGACCAGCACCGAGCCCCCGGCTTGGGGGGCAAAACGACCGGTGGTCAGCCGGATCTCCCGACCATCGAAGGAGATCGACTGAGTTTGTCCTTGCACTTGCGCTTATGTCCTGTTGTTGTCAACAGCCATTCTCGCATTTTGCCCGGCGCCTGGGGCCCGACTCACCAGGAGGATTTCACGACACCGGGGAGTTCGCCCTTGTGGGCCCGCTCGCGCAACTGGTTGCGGCAGAGGCCGAAATCGCGGTAGAAGCCCCGGGGCTTGCCGGTAGCCCAGCAGCGGTTGCGCACGCGGGAGGGGGCGCTGTTGCGGGGCAGGCCCTGGATCTTGCGGTGGATCTCCAGGCGCTCCATTGGATCGGCAGCTGCGTCAAAGGCCGCCTTGAGGGCAGCGCGCTTGGCGGCGAAACGCTCCACGATCTTCTTGCGCTTCACATCGCGCGCAATCATCGATTTCTTCGCCATGCGGCCTGGGTTTCGAACAGTTAGATATCGGTGAGCTTACCCTGAAGGCCTGCTGCCCATGGGGCAGAGGTCGGCGATCGGACAGTCGCCGCAGCGGGGCTTGCGGGCCGTGCAAACGGCCCGGCCGTGGAAGATCAGCCGGATTGAGAGGTTCTGCCAGTCGGCCTGGGCCACCAGTTTCATCAGGTCGGGCTCGATTCGCCGGGGCTCCCTGTGGCGGCTGAGCTGCAGGCGCTGGGCCAGTCGGCTCACGTGGGTGTCCACGGTGACCCCGGCGTTGATGCCAAAGCACCAGGCCAGCACCACCGAGGCGGTTTTGCGGGCCACCCCAGGCAGCAGCAGCAACTCCTCCATGGTTTGCGGCACATTGCCGCCATGGTGCTCAACCAGCAGCCGGGAGGCCCCCACGATCGCCTTGGCCTTGTTGCGAAAGAAACCGGTGGACTGCACATAGGGTTCCACCTCGCCTGGTTCCACCGCAGCTGCTGCGGCGGCATCGGGGAAGCGTTCAAACAGGGCTGGGGTAACCAGGTTGACCCTGACGTCAGTGCACTGGGCCGAGAGCATGGTGGCCACCAGCAGCTCGTAGGGATTGCGCCAGTCGAGCGAGCAGGTGGCTTCGGGGTAGAGCTCCCCGAGGCGCGCCAGCAACTCGGGTGCGCGCCTGCGGGCACTGGCCAGGCGGGGCATCAGCGGCCGAGGAGCTGTTGCACGGCCGGTAGCTGGGAGGTGTCCTTGACGATCAGCACCACGCTCAGCCCCACCAGAAATACAAAGCCCGACTGCATGAAGGCCATCTGGAAGCGCTCGGGCAGGGGCTTGCCGCGCAGGCCCTCGAGCAGAAGCAGGGCCAGCTGGCCGCCGTCGAGCAGGGGCAGGGGCAGGGCATTGAGCACCGCCAGGTTGATCGAGATCAGGGCGGTGAAGATGAACAGGCTGCTGCCACCCTGCTTGGCCAGAGACGCCCCCATCTCCACGATCTTCACCGGGCCAGATACCTGGCCGGCGGTTTCGCCAAAGTGGGTGGCCAGGGTCACGAAGCCGGCCACGGTGCGGCTGGTGAGGGCGGCGAAGTCGTGGTTGGCCTGGCGGAAGGGCTCGAAGGGGCCGCGGGCGGGGCGGAAGGCTTCGGTGCCGTTGGGTTGGAGCTGGGCGCCGATGCGGCCGATTCCGCCCAAGTCGGCAGGGGTGAGCTGCAGGGGCAGGGTCTGGCCGTTGCGCTCGGCATCGAGGCGCAGGGTCTGGTCGGGGGCGGCCTTGATGCGCTCCACCAACGCGGCAACGGCGCTCTGGCCGCCGCCAAGGTCGTTGCCATTGAGGCTCAAGATGCGATCGCCGGGCTGGAGGCCGGCGGCGGCGGCGGCCTGGCCGGGCTGCACGCCGCTCACCAGCACGCCGGGGCTGGCGCTGAAACCGGCGGGGATGCCGAGCACCAGGCCCTGGCCGAGCAGCACGGTGTAGGCAAGCAGCAGGTTTGCGAGCACGCCGGCGGCGATCACCAGGGCGCGCTGGGGCAGGGGCCGGTTGGAGAGCAGGTTGGGGTCGTTCTTGGGGATGGGGCTGTCGTCGTCGTCATCGGGGAAGGCCACGAAGCCGCCTAGGGGGATGGCCCGCAGGGCGAACTGCACCCCGCGGCGCTTGTATTCGATCAGTACAGGCCCAAAGCCGATCGAGAAGCTGCTGACGCGGATCCCCTGCCAGGTGGCGGCAAAGAAGTGCCCCGCCTCGTGCACCACGATCAGCCCCGCCAGGATCGCCAGTGCGGTGAGAACGCCCATTCAGGCCCTGTATTGAATGAGCCCATTGTGCCGGGTTTGCCTGGGGGCAGGGGGCGGCTGGCACGCTGAGACTCTGAACTATTTCTTGGCTTAGTCCAATCGCTGTGGATCGGCAAGCTCGATGTAGAGGGTGTCGGTATCTGGGAAGTAGCAGATTTTTAAGGCGCGGGGGGTGCAGAACGCGATTCATCTGCAGGGGTCAGTGATTTGCTGAGGCGGCTGCGGATCCAACTGGGTTCCCTCCGGCAATCAAGAACCGCGTAGATGTCGATCGACGTGCTTTCGTGCAAGTAGTAAAGAGCAAAGGGAAATCGCCCTATCAGCATCCGGTAAAAACCTTCCACCTTGATATGAATGCCGGGATGGAGCTTCAAAGTGTGCACATCTGTTTCGATGGCATCTAGGAAACGATCACCCAGTCCTGTGCTCTGGCGCTCGTAGAAAAACCAGCCGTTGCGCAGATCCTCCCGAGCTCCGTCAAGGAGCCTGATATCCATGCAGCTCTGCCTTTAACTCAGCGATGGCCGACGCCCAGTTCTGAAAGCTTGCTGTGCCATCCTGGATCTGCTGAAGGCGCCTGTGCAGCTCTTCTCCATGCCAGGCGGGTGAAACTACCTGTTCAGGAGCCTTGGACAGCTCGCACCAGAGCAATTCCATTGCCTGAATTTTATCTTCAAGGCTCATTTGAGTGAGAGGAAGATCGACGGCCATCTTGAATCCCCCTCCAGTCAGGTGATGACTTGATTGTAGGCCGAAGTTGGTGCGGATTGGGAATTCTCGTTGCCTGCGCTTGTAGCAAGCCCCTGTTACAACGGGCCTGCTGTCGATCCGGCCCGTTGCCTCTCTCGGAATCCACCAGGCGCTCCATCCCTTCCAGTTGGGTTCTCAGGTGTTGGTGTTGATCCATCGTCCTGATCCCAGCCAACGTCACTCAAGACCGAGGTTACGTCGCACAAGCTCCCAGCTCACGGCCTCCTCAGGATGTTGCTGATGCCGGCTCCAGCGCCTGTTCCAGCTCCGCGCTATCCAGGCTTTGTCACAAGCCCATGGCAAGCTCCAAACGCTCAGTTGCGGGGAGGGCCAGCAGCTCGGAGAGGTTGGTGAGTCCCATGGGCAAGCCGCATGGCTATTGAGGCATCAGGCTAAAGGCTTCATCCGCAATCACACCGCGCTAATCGTGTCGCTGCCGAAGTAGGGCGCCAGGGCGGCGGGCAGGCGCACGGAGCCATCGGCTTGCTGGCCGGTTTCGAGCAGGGCGGCCATGGTGCGGCCCACGGCCAGGCCGCTGCCGTTGAGGGTGTGCACCAGCTGGGTGGATTTGCCTTCCTTGAAGCGGATGGCGGAGCGGCGCGCCTGGAAGTCGTTGCACACCGAGCAGCTGGAGATCTCGCGGTAGGAGCCGGCGCCGGGCAGCCACACTTCCAGGTCAAAGGTGCGGGCGGCGGAGAAGCCCATGTCCCCAGTGCAGAGATCGATGCGGCGGTAGGGCAGCTCGAGGGTTTCCAGCACGGCTTCGGCGTCGGCGGTGATCTGCTGGTGGGCGGCGGCTGACTGCTCGGGTGTGCAGAACCAATACAGCTCTACCTTGTTGAACTGGTGCAGGCGGATCAGGCCGCGGGTGTCGCGGCCGTAGCTGCCGGCTTCGCGGCGGAAGCAGGGGGTGTAGGCGGCGTAGCGCAGGGGGAGCTGCTCGGTGGGGATCAGCTCATCGCGATGCAGCGCGGTGATGGGCACCTCGGCGGTGGGGGTGAGCCAGAGGTCGTCATCGGCGCAGCGGAAGCTCTCCTCGGCGAATTTGGGCAGCTGGCCCGAACCGGTGAGGCTGGCACTGTTCACCAGGATCGGCGGCATCACCTCGCGGTAACCCTTGGCACTGTGCAGGTCGAGCATGAAGTTGATCAGGGCCCGCTCCAGCCGGGCGCCGTCGCCGATCAGGGTGATGAAGCGGCTCTGGGCGATCCGCACGGAGCGCTCGGTTTCAAACAGGCCCAGCCGCTCGCCGATCTGCCAGTGCTCCTCGAGACCCTCCTCCACCCGTGGGCTGCCCCAGCGCTTGATCTCCACGTTGTCGGCCTCGGAGCGACCATCCGGGGCGTCGACAGAGGGCAGGTTGGGCAGGGCGCTGAGGGCTGCGCGGATCTCTTGCTCCAGGGCCTTCTCCTGCTCCTCGAGGCCGGCCACCTGGTGCTTGATGGCGTTGCCCTGGTCGCGCAGGGCCCGCACCTCGGGGCCGCCAGGGGCCGACCCGGCCTGGATCAGCTGGCCCACCTGCCTGCCGATGCGGTTGCCCTCGGCCTGCAGCTCACTGCGGCGCTGTTCGCAGTCCCGCTCCTGCAGGGCGATCGCCTGGAGGCTGGCCAGGTCCACCTCAATGCCGCGCCTCGCCAGCGGCTGGCTGATCAGCTCGGGGTTTTCGCGCAGCAGTCGCTGGTCGAGCACGGGCTCGCAAGGGGGAATGGAGCCCGAAAGCCTAAGGGGCGACTGGGATCAGTCCAGTCAGACGGGGGCTCAGAGCACCTGCACCACTTCGTTCACTTCGGGGATGGCTTCGCGCAGCTTGCGCTCGATGCCCATCTTGAGGGTCATGGTGCTGCTGGGGCAGGAGCCGCAGGCGCCCTGGAGGCGCACCTTCACGATCGGTCCGTCGATCTCCACCACTTCCACGTTGCCGCCGTCGGCCATCAGGTAGGGGCGCAGCTCATCGAGGGTGCGCTCCACGTTTTCCAGGGTGAGGGCGTGGGGGTCGCTGCTCTCGGCGGGGGCTGTGCTGGTTTCAGCTGTAGTGTTGTCGGTGGTCATCGCGGAGTGAGGGCAAGTGGTGGCTTGAGCTTAGGAGTTTGCTGAAAAACCCAGCCACCTCTTCGAAATTGGAGCAACTGCCCCAGTCGTGATGCGAGGTCAGCAGGAGCGCTGCGGCTCCCTGTTCTCCTACGTCTCTATCGAGGAGCAGATCCTGGCCAGTTATCCGTCCAGGCGGATCCGGAAGCTGGCGGATCAGGACCTTGATCGATTGAACCCCACCTTCTGCGCGCTGTGTCCCGCAGAAGGCCGTCCATCGGTGCCGCCTCGGGAAGGCCGACGCCATTGACGCAGAGGCCTCTGTCCGAGCGTGGATCGCCGGCACGGCAAAGGTGAAGCTTTTCTCAGGCGCGCCAAGGATCCGGCCACCGACGGCCGCACCAAGGCGATCATCAAGATTAAAGCGATCCTGATAGCCGCTCCGACGACGCTGCGGGAGCGGCCAGAGCCTCTGCACTACGGTGCTTGAATCAAACTGTGGAGCCCTGCGCTCGGGCCGGTCATAAATCTCTGACAGTAAGCATTATTACAATGCCCAGCGACGTCTGGCGCTACGATAAATATCTTATTCTTAAAAAGTATTTACCAATGAAGGCAATTACTGTAAAAACCGTCAAGAAGGCCGTTAGAGCTCCAAAAGCCCGGCCTCCGTTCGTGGCACTGGGTATTCCCATGCTCGTGATAGGTGCGATAGGAGCTGTTTCTAGTCCCGCCCAGGCCTTTACGGTAATTTCACAGCCAACCGCCTCCTACATCTCAGGCACAACAT
>NZ_JAGQCQ010000249.1:0-5669 GCF_024346275.1 Cyanobium sp. BA20m-p-22 | reverse complement strand
GCAGCTATCCAACGACACCCCAGCTCTCGCGCTGCCCTGAGATCGGCAGCCTCCCTGGCATCGTGCTGGGAATGTTCATGGCCACAACGATCATCCATACATTGGTGACGTCCATACAGGCCGACTTTGTGCACTCAAAACGTCTCAGCAATTGGCGCTCAACAAGCAGCATTCGCTGCCACTTGCTGATTGCCATTGGAGCACTCATGACAGCAGGCACATTATTCCTAGAGATCCTTCTATGGGCCTGGGTCTACCGCCACGTCGGCGCGATTCACGGCCTAGAAGAAAGTTTGTATTTCTCGGGCATTACATTCACAACAGTTGGCTATGGAGACGTCACCCTGGCCAAATGCTGGCAATTATTAAGCGTGGGAGAAGCCGTGAACGGGGTCTTGATGGCCGGGTGGAGCGCCGCCCAACTGATATTCCTCGTCCATAGGATGATGATCTTTAGCGTACAACCTGAAAGGGCACAGCCAGATTGACCCCTATTGTCGAATCCTCATTAATTTGCCCCACTGGGCTGCTGGCCATCAAGGCCCACCCGATACGATCGGCACCACGGGCTCAAGCCGCTGTAGAGCCAGTCGTGCGACCGATGGAAGAGAGATAACGTAAGTGAGCCGGCCTAGACCAGTACACAGCAAGAGGAATTGCGACCAGCTCATTGAGCAACATCGCGCGAACGTAGGAAGCCACGTCAATTTCGCCTTGGCTAAGCAGCCAGAGTTGAACCATCAAGATCTTGAAAACCCCAATCCACAAAACCACCCGTAGCCAGGCTAGAGCCTTCAGCGACTTCCCGCTTGCAACACCAAACATGGCGAGCAATACGGCAAGCGAAATCACAATGCCCAGCAGACGGTGGAGCACAAGGCCCTCAATGCCACGGACTGAATACAGCCGCAACCCTGCCACAAAGAAGGTTAAACAAATGGCCTGATGGACATAGACAATCCTTGTCATCAGTCCAAACCCCCTGGGCCTTGACTGGCGAGAATCAGCAGCCATCAATCTTGTCCGGAGATAGTGGGAACGGCAACGGATCTGGAATCACCATCACCAGCACCGCCGCCCTCACCAAACCAGCGCTCCTCGAGCTGCTTGATCACCACGTAGAAGGGCGGCACAACTCCCAGCGAAAGCACCGTGGCCACTAGGAGGCCGCCGAAGATCACCGTGCCCAGCGACTGCTGGCTGTTGGCACCAGCTGTGGTGGCCACCACCAGCGGCAGGAAGCCTGCCAGCGAGGCGATCGCGGTCATCAGGATCGGCCGCATGCGGGATTCGGCTGCGGCCATAGCAGCCTCGGCGATGCCCATGCCCTCCTCCAGATGCTGTTCTGCAACCTCCACGATCAGGATGCCGTTCTTGGCAGCAAGGCCGATCAGGGTCACCAGACCCACCTGGGCATAGATGTTGAGGTCAATAGAGCGCAATGCCAAAAACACCAGGGCCCCGAGCATGGCCAACGGCACCGTCATCAGAATGATCACCGGGGTGACATAGCTCTCGTACTGGGCCGACAGCACCAGATAGACGATCAGGATGCCCAGGCCGAACACCAAAACGCTGGCATTACCGGCTGACAGCTGCAACGAAGCCAGGCCCGTGAAGGCATAGCCAATGTTGTTGGATTCCAGTTTCTGGAAGATCTGCTGAATGGCTGTCAGGGCCTGGCCCGAGCTCTTGCCAATTGCCTCAGCACCCTGAATCAAAATAGTTCGGTAAAGGTTGTAGTGGCTGATCACCGGCGGGGCGCTGGTGAGTTCAGACGAGGCAAACTCGCTCACCTGCACCAGCTTGTTGTCGCGGTTGCGCACGTAGTAACTGAGAACATCCTCCAGGGTGCTGCGTCCCGACGCTTCGGACTGCACATAGATGTTGCGCACCTGGCCATTCTCATAGGTGAGTCCGGAATAGTTGCCGCCAGCGAGCACGGCGATCGTCTGCATGGCCTGCTGGAAGTCGACATTGAGGGTCCCCATGATCGAGCGATCGATCGTCAGACCAAAGGCCGGCGCGCTGGGAATGAACTGGGTGTAGAGACTGGAAAACTGATCGGAAGCTGTACCCGCTGCCACCAGCTGCTGGGCCAGAGCATCAAGCTGGTTGAAGCTGTAGGAACCGTTGCTGAGGTCGTTGAACTGGAAGTAGAAGCCACCCTGGGCCGAGAAGCCTGGAATCGCCGGGGGCTGGGCTGCAACCACCAGGCCACTGCTGATCCTGGCGAGCTTGGCGTTGAGCCGAGCAACAATGGCGGGGGCTTTCTGATCGGCTCCGCTGCGCTCCTCCAGGGGCTTCAGGCCAAAGAAGAACACACCCTGGTCGGGGCTGGAGCCGTTGAAGCCGTAGCCGCTCACCACCGAAGCCGCCGTGATGTCTGGCTCCTCCTTGAGCACCTTGGCGATCTCCAGGCCGGTCTGCTGGGTGAGGCTGAGGGAGGCGCCATTCTGCAGCTGGAAGATCCCCACTCCGTAGCCCTGGTCTTCCTCCGGAATAAACGCCGAAGGCAGGGCTGAAAAGGCAAGCACGGTTAGCACGATGCCCCCGGCCAGACCAGCCAGCACAAATTTGCGCTTGCGGATGAGTACCTGCAAAAGCCGGGCATAATTGGCCTGGAGCCAGGCAAAAAACTGGTTGAAGCGATCAAAAATCAAGGCCAGCCGGCTGCCGGCGACACCGAACAGCACCACACCGAACACGTAGGCGCCGACACCAAATGATGCGGCGCTGAAGCGACCGAACGCCAAACCCACCACCACACCACCGATCGTCCAACCCCATCCCTTCGGTTTCGGAGGCTGCTCCGCCTTCAGGATCAAAGCCGACATCATCGGCGAGAAGGTGAGGGCGTTGAAGGTGGAGATGGCGATCGAAAAAGCGATCGTGAGAGCGAATTGCTTGTAGATGATGCCGATGCCGCCCGGGTAGAACGCCACTGGCACAAATACCGCCATCAGCACCAACGAGGTGGCGATCAACGCACCGATCAGGGTGCCCATGCACTCCATCGCAGCCTTGCGGGGGCTCATGCCGCTCTCGAGGTTCTTGGAGACGGCCTCAATCACCACAATCGCGTCATCCACCACCAGGCCGGTGGCGAGCACCAACCCCAGCAGGGTGAGCTGGTTGATCGAGAATCCAAAAGCCTTGATGAAGGCGAAGGTGCCGATCAGCGAAATCGGAATCGCCAGGCTGGGAACCACCGTGGCGCGCCAGTTCTGCAGAAACAGAAACAGGATCACCAGCACGAGCACAATCGCCAGGCCCAGGGCATCGGTCACGCCACTCACGGCCGACTCAATGAACTGGCCGATGTTGTAGATCTGCTTGACGGTGATACCCGCAGGCACGGTCTGGGAGAACTGGTCCATCACCGCCACGACCGCTTCCGACACATCCAGCGCGTTGCTCTCGGGGGTCTGGAACACCGCCACGGTGATCGCTGGGTAGCCATCAACGCTGACGGCCTGCTGGGCAAAGGTGTTGAAGCCGTAGGTGGCCTGACCCACATCCCGGAGCCGCAACAGATTGCCCTGGGGTGACTTGCCCACGATCAGATCGTTGAGCTGCTCCACCGACATCAGGTTGCCGTTGTCGGCCACCAGGATTGGGTAGGCGAACAGCTGGTCTCCTCCGGCGGGCGGGCCACCAATCAGACCACCAATCGCAACGCTGTTCTGACTCTTGACAGCATTAACGATCTGATCGGCGGTCAATTGGTTGGCCGTGAGCTTGTTGGGGTCGACGAACAGCCAGAAAGCTGGATTGCTGCCGCCCAACATGCTCAGCTGGGCGACGCCGGGAACCCGTTCCAGTTGGTAATAGAGCTGCTCATAAATGAGGCCATTAATATAAGGCGCATCAAACTGTCCCTCGGTCGAGGTGACCTGATAGGCCAGCAGGATCGAAGGCGTGCTCTGCATCACCGACACCCCCGTAGCCGACACCTGCTGCGGCAACTGGGGCATAGCCAGGGAAACGCGGTTCTGCACGTTCACCTGGTCGATGTTGATATCCGTGTCTTCGTTGAATTAAACCTGAATGATGCTCTGACCGGTGTTCGAGCTGGTTGAGGAGATGTAAGCCGCACCCGGCACGCCGTTGATCTGCTGCTCGATCGGATTGGTAACGGCCTGTTCAGTAACTATGGAATTAGCCCCGCCGTAGTTGGCCGTCACCTGAATCAGGGGCGGCGCGATGTTGGGGAGGTTCTCAATCGACAGACTTGGGATCGCGATGATGCCCATCAGCACGATCAGAATGCTGCAAACGGTGGTCAGAACCGGCCGCTTGATGAACTTGTCTGATAGCGACATGGGTGGACCTCAGTTCACACCCGGCTGACCGGCACCAGCAAGCTTCACTGGCATCCCGGTGCGCAACAGGGCCGTGTTGCTCACCACCACCTGGTCGCCGGCCGCCAGGCCAGAGAGCACGGGATAGCGGTTGTCCTGCAAGGTGCCGAGTTTCACCGGCATCTGCACCACGATCGGCGTTTCCGGCGGCAGAGCCTCCAGCTTCTGCTTCTGGGCTTCGGGGATCTGGGTGGAGGCCCGAATCTTGGCGAGCACCTGGTTGAGGCGGAAGACGCGGTAGACGAAGGGCTGCTGGGCCTGCATCATCACGGCCTGCACAGGCACCGAGAGCTGGCGGGAATTGCCGGTAATGATCCGGTTGCGCACGTATTGACCGGTCTTGAGCTTGCCAGTGAGGTTGGGGAAAGAGGCCTTAACCAGCACCGTGTTCGGTGAGGACTGGTTGCCACTGACGCCGTAATAGGGCGATATGAACACCACCTTGCCGATGTTGATCACCGGCGGATTCCCCTGGGACTTGAGCTCCACAGGCTGGCCCATCTGCACCCGGGAGGCCTGGGTGGCCGGCACATCCATCAAGGTCCAGAGATCGCTGTTATCAACGATGCCGGTGATCGCCTGCCCCTGACGTACATAATCGCCGATCTTGACGGTATCTAAGTCACCGATCTCACCACTGATCGGAGCCGTGACGTACTTGTAGCCGAGATCAGCGGCCGTGGCGCGCGCCTGGTCGCGGCTCTGAATCGCCTGGGTGACGTAGTAATCACGGTCCTTGGTGGACACGGCACCTTGCTCATTCAAGAAGATGTAGCGCTCCGCATTGACAATGTCTTTGCTCGCTTCTGCCTTGCTGGCATCGAGGGCTGCCGACTGCTGCACGTTGTCGAGCACCAGAATCGGCTGACCTGCTTTGACCCGCTGCCCCTGGGTGACCAGAATCTTGACCACCCGTCCATCCACCTCTGGCTTGAGGGCCACGTCGGTGGTGGAACTGAGCTGACTGATTACCTGGATCGAGGGGCTGAAACTGGCCTCGCCGATGGTTTCGGTCTGGACTGCCAAGGACTGCCTGGCCTGGGGCTTGCTGCCACAGGCAACAAGTAGCAGGGCCACAAACGAGAGCGCTGGGACTGCGCGAAACACAACGCAAGAGCAGTAGTTCGTAAATTAACGGACCAGCAGGAATGTGCCCTGTTCAGGAACCATTTGAGCCGGGGTTGGCCGCAAGACGCACCGGTGCCCCGTGGCGCAGGTTGAGCAGGCCCGCGGTGATCACCCGATCTCCCGGCTGCACACCGCGCCGTACCGGGTAGAGAGTGCCCTGCAGCTCGCCCAGTTGCA
>NZ_JAGQCQ010000248.1:0-5684 GCF_024346275.1 Cyanobium sp. BA20m-p-22 | reverse complement strand
GTTCGATCCTCAGCTGCTCGCTCTCGTTCTGCAGCTGCTGCATTCTCAGCTTGTATTCGATTTCTTTCCGATCGAACTCGATCTCTCTCAGCTCGTAGTCGACGACGGGTCGCCAGTTCAACATCGCTAAGCAACGCCGGAACCAGGGCAAAGAGGAGTAGTACTCCTGCTTGCGGGTTAAGGGCGACGTTTCCAGAGAAGGGGACGTGGACATGGCTGTAAGACGAGAAGAGGGTGATCAGCGCCAGCAGGCCGCCGATGATGATGGTGATCCAGCCCTGAATATCGAAGAGCCAAACCCTACCCACGCCGAGCCCTCGTTGCTCAATTCATAGTACAGCAGTACTTGCCAGCGCGTCCGCGCCAGCTGGGCTTCCCCCTGCCGCGTGCCCCTTAACCCCCACCACACACCAATAGGGCGCCCGCGGCGAAAAGCGCAGGTCCACCAGCCCAGCAGCGCTGCACATGGCACGGATCTGGGCGCGGCTGAAGCGCTGCTCTAGCGGCGTGCCGAAGCGATCGCGGGCGTCGGTGCGGAGGGTGTAGAAGCTGCAGTGGCGGCTTCTGCAAGGGATGCAAGGCGGGAGAGGGGCCAGTAGACGGTGAGGGCGATCAGGTCGGTGACGAGCTGCTTGGGGCGGGGCGGCAGGCGGCGGATCAGCAGGCGGGCGGCGTTGGAGAGGTGCCAGAGCAGGCGGAACCAGCGGGGGCGGTTGCCTGTGGCGTAATAGAGGTAGAGCAGCAGCGGTGCGCCAGGTTTGAGCAGCTGCGCGCAGGAGCGGATCGCGGCGGCGGAGTTGGGGACGTGGTGGAGCACGCCAAGGCTGTACCCGAAGTCTTGACTGTTCGGCAGCAGGCCGCGGGTGGCCACGGAGGCCTGGTGGAACTGCACATTGGGCTGATCGGCCAGGGTGCTTCTGGCTACGGCCAGGGCGCTGGAGGGATCGATGCAGTGCAACCGGCCCACGCGGGGCGCCACGAAGCGGGCCCAGCGGCCGGAACCGCAGCTGGCGAAGGACCAGGGGCCGAGGTTGGGCTGGTGCCTCAACGGCCGATCAGCAGCCAAGCGCCGGGATGCAGCAAGCCACTCAGCTCGCATGTCAGCCAAAGAGCGGAGCAGAAAAAGATGCCTATAGCTTGGTAAGATCGCCACAGATCTTTCAAGTTCAGGACCGACCGGGTCTGGCTACCCATGGACCCACTGCGTAATCCGTTCGCTCCGGGCGCGGGCTCGAGGCCACCTGAGCTGGCCGGACGTTCGGCGCTGCTGGAGGCTGCGGAATTGGCCTTGCGGCGCGTGCGGCTCGGGCGGGCTGAAAAGAGTCAGATGCTGCTCGGGCTGCGGGGTGTGGGCAAAACCGTGCTGCTCAACCGCATTGCGGAGCTGGCGGAATCGATTGGCTATGAGCAGGCCCAATTGGAGGCGCCGGAAGGACGCCCTCTGGCCACCTATCTGGTGCCTGCTCTCAAGAGCATGCTGCTGCGGCTCGATCGGGTGGAGCAGGCCAGGGCGTGGGCCAGCGAAGCAATGGCGGCCCTGCGGGGATTTGCCGGGGCCTTCAAAGTGAGTGTGGGTGAGGTGAAGCTGGGGCTGAGCGAACCGGTGCGCGCCGACAGCGGCAATCTGGAGGTTGATCTTCCAGAGCTGCTGCTGAGCATTGCCCGGGCGGCGCAGGCGGCTGGTACCAGTGTGGTGATCCTGATCGATGAGGTGCAGTACCTAACCGAAGACGAGCTGCGGGGGCTGATTGTGGCTCTGCATCGGATTGCCCAGAAGGGCCTGCCAATGATCCTGTTCGGGGCGGGCCTGCCCCAGCTGGCTGCTCTGGCAGGGGAGGCCAAGTCGTATGCCGAACGCCTGTTTGACTTCCCAGGAGTGGGAGCCCTGGATCTGCAGGCGGCAGGACAGGCGATTGCAGATCCGATTCGCGACGAAGGCGCCGGCATCACGGCAGAGGCGCTGGCCGAGATTGTGCGGGTCACCGAGGGCTACCCCTATTTCCTGCAAGAGTGGGGCAAACACACTTGGAACCAGGCCAACGGGCCAGAGATCAGCCTGAACGATGTGCTGGAAGCGAGCCGAACGGCTCTGGCAGCGCTGGACAGCAACTTTTTTCGAGTGCGGTTTGATCGGCTCACCCCCCGTGAACAGGCGTACCTGAATGCCATGGCTCAGCTGGGGGCTGGCCCCCAGCGTTCGGGCGCCATTGCCGAGGCGATGGGGTTGAAGGTCGAACGTACAGGGCCATTGCGCAGTGGGCTGATTCGCAAGGGAATGGTGTGGAGCCATGCGCACGGCATGACGGCCTTCACGGTGCCGCTGTTTGATGCCTTCATGCAAAGAGCCATGGGTTGATAACGGGATTACCCCCACTGCTCGAACCACGCTTGCCACATCAGCACGCTCCAGAGTTTGGTGGTGTGGTCGTAACGGCCGCTGAGGTGCTGCTGCCAGAGTCGGGTGATCGGCTCGGGGCGCAGGTAGCCCTCCTGGCTGAGGCGATCGGGGTGGAGCAGCTCGCTGGCCCAGGCACGCAAGGGGCCGCGCAGCCACTGGCCGATCGGCATGGCAAAGCCGGCTTTGGGGCGCTCGATCAGCTCCTTGGGCACATGTTTGTAGAGGATCTGGCGCAGGGCCCACTTGCTGGTGTTGCCGCGGATTTTCATGGCCATGGGCAGCCGCCAGGCCACTTGGGCCACGCGGTGATCGAGGAAGGGAGCGCGGGTTTCCAGGCCCACGGCCATGGCGGCACGGTCCACTTTCACCAGGATGTCGTCGGGCAGGTAGCTGAGGGAGTCCCAGGCCATCATGCGGGCGATGGGATCGCTGGAGAGGCAAGCGGGCAGGGGCTGATCGATGGCCGTGGGTTCGAGATCGGGGGGCTCGCCTTGCAGCAGCTGGGCTGGATCACGCCACTCACTCACCAAGGAACGGTAGAGATCGTCGCTGCTGCGCACGTACCGCAGGCGGGCGGCGAGCTTGTGGGCCTTGTGGCCCAACTGGCCAATCGGCAACGGCTGGCCCAGGGCATCCCAGGCCGGCGGGGGCAAGGCGGTGATGGCGCGGCCCAGGCCGCGGCGCAGCGGGCCGGGCAGCCAGGCCAGGCGATTCCAGATGCGCGGACCCCAGAAATAGCGGTTGTATCCCCCAAAGAGCTCATCGCCGCCATCGCCGCTGAGGGCAACCGTGAGGCCGGCCTGCCGAGCTGCTCGGCACACCAGATGGGTGGGCAACTGGGAGGAATCGGCAAAGGGCTCGCAGTAGAGCTGGGGCAGCTGGGGGATCAGGGCGCGGGCATCGGCGCTGGTGAGCAGGGTTTCGCTGTGGCTGGTGCCCAGGTGCTCGGCCACCGCCCGGGCATAGGGAGCTTCGTTGAAGCCGGCTTCTTCAAAGCCGATGGTGAAGGTGCGCAGCGGCTGGCTGCTCTGGCGCTGCAGCAGGGCTGCGATCAGGGAGGAATCGATCCCTCCGGAGAGAAAGGCCCCCAGCGGCACATCGGCGATCGCCTGCTCGGCCACGGCCAGGCTGAGACTCTGCTCCAGGGCATCCAGGGCCTCGGCGTCGCTCTGAAAGGCAGCGGTGCTGCCCGCCTCAATCACGGAACTGAGCTGCCACCAGGGCTGGCTGCGGGGCAGCGACGCCCCAGGGGTCAGGGGCAAGGGGATCGAAACCCAGTGGCCAGCTCGCAGCTTGGCGATGCCGGCATAGATGGACAGGGGTGCGGGCACCTGGCCAAAACGCAGCAGCTGGGCCAGGGCCGCGCGATCGATAGCGTTGTTGAAGCCTGGATAGGCCCTTAGGGAAGCGAGTTCAGAGCAAAACAGCAGCACCTGGCTGGTGCCGCTGCCGCTGAGCCCCCAATAGAGGGGCTTTTCGCCAAAGCGATCGCGGGCCAGATGCAGCACCCGCTGATGCTGATCCACCAGGGCCAGGGCCCACATGCCGGCGCAGCGCTGCAGCGCACCTTCCAGCCCCCAGGCCTCGATGGCGGCCAGCAGGGTTTCGGTGTCGGCATGGCCGCGCCAGGTTGGAGCCAACCCGGCAGCATCGAGGACGCGACGCAGCTGCTGATGGTTGTATATCTCGCCGTTGAAGGCGATCACATAGCGACCGGAAGCGCTGGCCATCGGCTGGTGGCCCGCTGGCGAGAGATCGAGAATCGCCAAGCGCTGATGGGCAAGGGCTACGCCGAGAGCTGGGTGCTGCCAGGTGCCAGCCGCGTCTGGCCCGCGATGGGCAATCGCAGCACCCATGCGTGCAGCTATCGGCACAAGATCTGCAGGAGCTTGAATAGAAAGGACGGACAGGCCAGCGATACCGCACATCAGTTGTCAGCCTTGAACCCAACCACACACCAGTAAGGAGCCCGCGACGAAAAGCGCATATCCACCAGGTTGGCGGCGCTGCACATCTCGCGGATCTGGGCGCGGCTGAAGCGCTGCTCCAGTGGCGTGCCGAAGCGGTCGCGGGCGTCGGTGCGGAGGGTGTAGAGGCTGCAGTGGCGGTAGTAGCTCAGGGGGAAGGAGGCGACAGGCAGGCGGGCGGCTTCTGCCAGGGATGCCAGGCGGGAGAGGGACCAGTACACGGTGAGGGCAATCAGATCGGTGACGAGCTGCTTGGGGCGGGGTGGCAGGCGGCGGAGCAGAGGTGCGCCGGGATTTGGGTGGGCTTCGCTCGGATCCTGCAGGACGTTCCGCCTAGATGAGTTGCTTGGGCCTTTGGGGTCGAATGGTGCACCTTCACGGAGGCTCTCTACCGACTTGCAGCCCTCACGCGAATTGGCCATATTCCAAGAGGAAGCCGATCAAGCCTCGGAGTCTGGTGTGTTCTGGCTCGAGTTGGTGCTGGAGCTGGAAAAGAGCGTATCGATTTTGGAGTTGAGCTCGTCGAGCCGCGCGGTTTCTTTCTCGATCTGCGCGATTTCGCTCTCGAGCTGCTTCATCCTCTGCTCGTGAGCGATCTGCCGCTGCTGTTCTTCGATCTTCAGCTGCTGCATTCTCAGCTTGTATTCGATTTCTTTCCGATCGAATTCGATCTCTCTCAGCTCGTAGTCGACGACGGGTCGCCAGTTCAACATCGCCAGCCAGCGTCGCCAGCGAGGCAATGATGAGTAAAACTCCTGCTTGCTGATTGAGCTGGATGGATCCAACACCTGGGATGTCGACATGGCCGTAGGAGGTGAACAGCGTGATCAGGGCAAGCAACGCGCCGGCTAGGAGCGTGATCGAGCCTTGAAGGTCGAAGAGCCAAACCCTACCCACGCCGAGCCCTCGCTGCTCAATTTATAGTACACCAGTACTTGGCAGTGCATCCGCGCTGGCTTTGCTTCTCTCGGGCGAGGGACAACCTCAAGCGGCCGGGGCCGCCTCATGTGCCTTAACCCCCACCACACACCAATAAGGCGCCCGCGGCGAAAAGCGCTGCTCCACCAACCCGGCGGCGCTGCACATCGCACGAATCTGGGCGCGGCTGAAGCGCTGCTCCAGGGGGGTGCCGAAGCGATCGCGGGCGTCGGTGCGGAGGGTGTAGAGGCTGCAGTGGCGGTAGTAGCTCAAGGGGAAGGAGGCCACGGGCAGGCCAGCGGCTTCTGCCAGGGATGCGAGGCGGGAGAGGGGCCAGTAGACGGTGAAGGCGATCAGGTCGGTGACGAGCTGCTTGGGGCGGGGCGGCAGGCGGCGGATCA
>NZ_JAGQCQ010000247.1:0-5687 GCF_024346275.1 Cyanobium sp. BA20m-p-22 | reverse complement strand
TCCCTGGGCTTACAGCCCCTGGGTGATCGCCCTGCGCAGTCGGCCAGATCTGGTGGCGCGGCGCCAGCAGGGCTGGTCGCTGCTGCTCGACCCCAGCCTGCGGGGGCGGCTGGTGCTGCCCTCGGCCCCCCGCATCAGCTTGGAGATCGTCAAGGGCGACTTTGGCCAGCTGGAGCGGCTGCGGGCCCAGGCCCTGGCATTCGACGACCGCGACGGCCTCAGCCTGTTGCTCAGCGGCAAGGCCGAGGTGGCGGTGCTGCCATTGCAGCGGCTTATCCCCCTGCTGCGCCGTGACCAGCGCCTGGCGGTGATCTGGCCCGACAGCGGCGCTCCGCTCAGCTGGCAACTGCTGCTGCGACCGGCCGCACCCAAGGACTTGCAGCCGGCTCCACCCCCGCTGGAGTGGCTCGGGGCGATCCTGGAGCCACCGCTGCTGGAAGCCCTGCTGGCGAAGGGCTGGGTGCCTCCCCTACCCCAGGCGGTGCTGGCGCCAGTGGCCCGCCGTTTCCCCGCGTCGATGGCGGCGTTGCTGCTGCCGGGAGATGCCCTCCTGGGCCGCTGCTGGAGCCTGCCGCCGCTCAGCCTGCCCGAGCAACTGGCCCAGCAGAACCTCTGGGATGCCGCCGCCCCGAGGCCCTGAGCCCAGGCATTTGGCTGTGGGAGCGCCATCTGCGTGAGGAACTGTCAGCTTTCCGTACAGCTTGTAATGATTGATGGAGACCGCCCGCGCAACCCGTGATTCCACGGATACCCTGATAGTGTACCTGTACTGCCCTGTGTTCAGGGTTTGTGCTGGCTACGGTGGTTTTGGGATTTGACAGTCAAGGCTGGATCACGGTTTTTGCCGCCCTGCTCCTCGCCCTGATCACGCTATTTACCAATTACACCCATGTCGACCTCCTGGGAGCCGCTTCCGTCGACCTACCGCAGCAAGCAGGAATTCCTTGCATCGCTGCCGCCGTGGCGGCGGCTATTGCAGAAGCTGAATTGGCATCCAACCGTCGAGCTGAAAGTGCAGCGATACGAGCTGGAGCAGAGGAAGCTGCAAATGAGGAGAGAGGACGAGCAAATGAGGAAAGAAGACGAGCAGAGGAGGCAAGAGGACGAGTGGCTACGGAAGCTCGACGAGCGTTTCGACGAGCTCAGCAGCAAGCTCAGTGCAATCTTGTCCAGCTCAGACACCAGCTCGATTCCTCCGAACGCAACGCCAGGCGAGTCCGAGATGTGATCTCGCTGCTGGAGGAGTACGGGGGAATGGCTTGAACGCAGCCATCCTGATTACGGCCCGGGCGCATCTGGATCCACACTGTTGAGGAATCAGTACAAGCTGTACAGAACTAGGAACCCATCGCAGCGATGGATCCCCAGCCCGCGCTCTCCGGCAAGACGATGCCTCACTAAGCCCCACCCACCTAGCCCTAGCCCCAGAGCCGGCGGCGGGGGGCGGAGCTCAGGCGCCGGTGGGTGTCGGCCAGCAGCTCGGGGATCGGTAGCTCCAGCGGACAGCGGGGCAGGCAGGCTCCACACTGCTGGCAGGCCTCGGCGTTGAGCTCCTCCCACCAGTGGCCGGCGCGGCCGATCAGGTTGTAGCGCTCGGCCGCAAAGGTCTCCATGCCGTGGCCCACGGCCAGGTTGCGCAGGCGCAGGAGTTCGGGGATCGGCACGCCATTGGGGCAAGGCAGGCAGGCGCGGCACTGGCCGCAGCGTTCCGTCCCCAGGCGCTCGCGGCCGGCGGCCTCAAGGCGCCCTAGGGCGGCACGCTGCTCGGGGTTGAGCCAGCCTTCGTTCGGGCTGGATTGGCCCGATCCCCCCCTGGGCGCCGAGGGCCCGGTAAGGGCGGCGGCCCAGGCCAGATCGCCGGGCTGCTCGGCCCCCAGGCTCAGGGTGGAGATCCCCTGATCGAGCAGGAAGCGGTAGGCCAGCTCCAGGGGGTGGAACGGGGAGCAGTCGGCCACCAGTTCGGCCGGAGGGTCATAGAGGCGGCCGCCCTTGTCGGCCGGTGAGATCGCCTGCACGCCCAGTCCGCCCGCGAGGGCGGCGCGGGCCAGGGGCAAGCGGGTCTGGTCAAACAGATGCAGGTGCAGGCTGCAGAAACGGAAGCGGCCGCTGGCCAGGGCGGCCTCGATCAGCTCTGGTTTGCCATGGCTGCTGAAGCCCACCTGGGTCACCAACCCTTCGCCGAGGGCCCACTCCAGTAGCTCGGCGCCAGGTCCGTGCAGCGCCCACTCCAGGTGCTCAGCAAGGTTGAGGCCATGCACCGCCAGGTTGGTGAGCTGGGCAACGCCCAGGCGCTCGAGGATCGCCCGCAGTTGCTCCTGGCCGTGGGCCAGATCGCAGCCGGGCAGCACCTTGCTGGTGATTCGCCAGCCGCCTGGGGGCGCCAGGTTGTCCCGCTGCAGGGCCGCCAGGGCCAGGCCAAGGAAGGTTTCGGCTGGGCCGTAGCCGGGGGCCGTATCCAGGTGGTTGATGCCCGCTGCCATGGCTGAGCGCAGCACCGACTCCATCTGGGAGGGGCTGTCCAGGGCCCGCATGGTGCCCAGGGTGAATGGCGACACCGCCGTTGCCGGTGCGGGGCCGAAGGGGCGCAGGCCAGGGTTATCAGGCAAGTTTTCTGGAAGATTTTCAGGCAGATTTTCCATCCGTAGACGCTCCCGCTGCGCTCTCCAGCCCTATGGGGCCGGAGTGTCGCTGCCTGGTTCCTCCCCACCTGGCTCCTCCCCGCCTTGCTCGCCCTCCGGGTGGGACTGTTTGAGGTGGCGCACCAGCTCGGCGGGGCTGGTGCTGTCGAGGAAGCGGCGGAAGTTGTCCTGGTCTTCGGCGTCGGCTTCGGCATCCACCGGAATCGAGGCGTCGGCCACCACCTCCTCCAGCATCCAGATGCTGCTGCCGGTGCGCAGGGCCAGGGCGATGGCGTCGCTGGGACGGGCATCCAGCTCAAGCCTGGCCGCTGCTTTGGCCGCTTCTTCGGCCGCCCCATCGCCCGCCGCTTGGCTGAGTTTGAGCACGGCCCGAAAGGTGCTGGCTTCGATCGTGTGGATGATCACCCGGTCAAGCCTCAGCCCGCCCGCCTCCAGCAGGGAAACCATCAGGTCGTGGCTGAGGGGTCGGGAGGGGGCTTCGTCACGGAGTCCGGCCAGGATGTTCTGGGCCTGGGCCTGGTCGATCCAGATCGGCACCTGGCGCCGGCCGGAGGAATCCCGCAGCAGCACGATCGGGCTGCGGCTGGCCGCATCCAGGCCGATTCCAGCAACGTGCATTTCGATCATTTTCCCCCCAGAACCCTCTGAACGATTATGACCAGCTTGGTTCCTCCCGGGCTGGATCACCCATGTTCACCGGACTGGTGCAGGCCTTGGGCGTGATTCGCCGCTGCCCGCGGGGGGTAGAGGTCCACTGGCGGCAGGCGGAGAGCCCAGCCTTTGGAGACAGCCTCCCTCTCGGGGACAGCCTTGCTCTCGGGGACAGCCTTGCTTTGGGGGACAGTGTGGCGGTGGATGGGGTGTGCCTCACGGTGGCCCAGCGGCTTGCCGATGGCTTCCGCGCCGATGTCAGCGAAGAGACCCTCAGCCGCACCACCCTGGCCGCCAAGGCCGATCGGGGTGGTGCGGTGAACCTGGAGCCAGCCCTGCGACTGGCCGATCGCCTCGGTGGCCACCTGGTGAGTGGCCATGTGGACGGGCTTGGCGTAGTGCGGGCCCTGGAGCAGCAGCCGGCCTCCTGGCGCCTGGAGTTGGCCTGGAGCGACCCCTGCTACGGCCGCTACATCTGCGAAAAAGCCAGCGTGGCGGTGGACGGGGTGAGTCTCACGGTGGCTGGCTGCGATAGCGATGGGGTGGGTTTCTGGATCGCTGTCATCCCCCATACCTGGCTGAGCACCACCCTGGGCCAACTGGCGGTGGGCGATGGAGTCAATTTGGAGGCCGATCTGCTTGCCAAATACACCGAGCGGCTGCTCATGGCCCGGGGGCCATCCAGCGGCCCCGCCCGCCAGGGGATGGACAGTTCGTTAGATGCGTCCTGGCTGGCAGATCACGGTTGGATCTGAATGCCCTGTCTACGGTTGGGCAGTGGCCGCTCCAAGAGCTATGGGCTCAAGTTTGCTTTCTCAAAATGGTGCTGGCCTCAAGGCCTTCACCCTGTTTGAAGGTGTATTGATGCTGGTGCTGGGGGTGCTGGCCCTGATCTTCCCGGTGCTGGCCTCGGCCTGGATCGCCGTAATCGTGGCGATTGGCTTCCTGGTGGGAGGGATCGTTGGCTGGATCAGCAATCTGGCCCGCTCCCGCCAACTGGGCCGCTGGTATTGCTTCTCCCGGCTGGTGATCTCCACCCTCTTTGTGGTGATCGGGGCCTGGATGATTCAACAGTTTCGCGGTGGCCCGCTTGAGGGTGGGGTGGTGGTGGCCAGCCTGGCCTTCGCCATCGGCATCGTCTTCATCCTGGAGGGGATCGTGTCGATGCTGGTCTCCCTCGGCCATATGGAGGTGATGGGCTGGGGCTGGGGCCTGGTCAACGGCATCGTCACCCTGGTGTTCGGCGTGCTGATTGTCAGCATGCAGGGCTGGGGATTGCTCTGGGTGCTCGGGGTGCTGGTAGGAATCAGTTTCCTGTTCAGTGGCTTTGACCTGCTGGCCTTCAGCGCCAGTTTCCACAGAGACGACTGAGGGCCAGCTGGAGGCTCATTCCTCCAGAGGTGAGAGGGAAATTGAGCCGTTCTCCGGGTGAATTTCGATTCGGAATTCCTTGCCGGGCTCCAGCCCCAGCCGACGGGTGTAGGCATGACCGATCAGCAGGTTGCCGTTCCCATGCACCCTGGTGCGGAATTCGGCCTGGCGGCCCTTGCCCTGGCCCGTGCCACGGCCGCCGCCGCTGGGGGCATCGGGCAGCTGGTATCCCTTGGCGGCCACCAGGGCTCTATAAAAGCTCTTTTTCATCACCCGGCCACTGGGCCCCACGTAGCCGCAGGCCCGGGCGATCTGATCTTCCGGCTGGTTGCTAAGGGCCCGGGCCCGATCCAGCAGGGCCTGGCCCGCCAGCATTTCCAATGGACTGTCTCCTGGCCTGGACACCATGGATCACTCCCGTCCTGGGTTGTTTCTATGGATGATTCTGTCTACTTAAGCCGGATATGGCCATTAATGCCAGGGTGTGAAGACCATCGGCTCCGGCAATCCTGTCAAAGCAGATACAGAATCCCGTAGAGGACCACCCAGATCCCATCGACGAAGTGCCAATAAAGTTCGGCCGCTTCCAGGCCGAAATGGTCACTGGCGCTGATCCGCCCCCCTGCCCTGGTCTGCAGGGCCACGATGGTGATGCAGATCACACCGAGGGTTACGTGTAGGCCGTGGAAGCCGGTCAGGGCATAGAAGGTGCTTGCAAATAGGTTGTCGGTGAGGCTGAAGGGCAGGCTGAAATACTCCACCATCTGGCCGGCGAGAAATGCCGCACCCAGAGCTGCGGTGATGGCCAGCCATAGCCGGCTGGCGGCGAGCTTGCCGCCCCTGCATTCCTTGCCGGCCCGGTGGAAGGTGAAGCTGCTGATGATCAGCACCACGGTATTGATCGTGGGGAGCAGCAGCTCGAGTTCGTAATTGCCCCCTTCCGGCAGGGGATTCACGGCCCGGAAGGTGAGGTAGGCGGCGAAGAAGCCGGCGAAGGTCATGCCGTCGGCCACCAGGAAGGTGGCC
>NZ_JAGQCQ010000246.1:0-5709 GCF_024346275.1 Cyanobium sp. BA20m-p-22 | reverse complement strand
GTGAGGTGCGGTAGAACACTGCCTCCACATAGGGCAGGGCTGCCTCGTAGAGCCAGGTAAAACCCTCGCTCTTGGGAATAATCTCAAAGCACTCGCCGCGGATGAACACGTGGTGATAAATGGGCCGCCCCGCCACTGCAAATATGCCGTTCACCAGGAAGTCCATCGCCTGGGGCACGGAGGTGAGTTTCCCCTCGTCGTAGAGGTCGCTCATCTCGAAGAACACCGGCGCCATCACCTCCCAGAACAGGCCCAGGTTGGCGTAATAGCTGAGCTGCTTCACCTGCTCCAGGACCATGTCCGGGAACAGCGCATAGAGGCCAAGCATCAGCGGATTGCCCTTGAAGTAGGCCCTGATCGCCCGATCGGCATTGGCCTTGTAGGCATCGCTCGCGAGGTAGTCGTTGAAGCGACCGCCCATGCCCTGGTGCCAGAGCATGGCCTGCATGCAGGCCTCGGCGAACTCCATGTTCACCCGGTCGTGCCAGAGGTGATGCAGCAACTTGGGCATGGCCCGGGTTTCACCCTTGGCCATAAACTCCAGTAGCTCCGGATGGGCCTTTTCACCACCACGCCAGATACGCAGCTTCGATTGATCGCCGGCGTAGCTGTTGGGGAGATCTAGATACTCCTGGGAGATGAAGTACTTGAAGGCCGGCAATGGGTTGAGAAACACCCGCTCGGCGATGTAGAGCAGGTCGCGCCAATAGAAGTCCATCGGCACGGCATAGGCCTTGTAGATGCCGATGATCTGCTGAAGGTTTTCCGGGGTGTCGGGCAGCATCGAGCCTCCCGCCTCAAGCCGATGGATCACCTCGGCGTAGCGGTGGGTGGAGGGGGGGATCATGCGGGCAGTGACAACGACGAAGTAGAAGGAGCCAGGGCCAGGGTTTGCACCACCGGATCGCTGTGGCGAAGGGCGATGGCGGCCGTGCTGGCCTCGCTCCAGGCGGTGAGCCCCACAGGCCAGATGCCGGCGAGCACCACCAGCGTGGTGAGCACTGCGGCCGGCAGCCGCTCAGACAATCGGGTGCTTTGCCAGTCGGCACGGCTGTTGTCGAGCCGGCCGAAGCCCACCCGGTTGAACAGCCGCACCGCGTAGACAGCGGTGAAGCCCGAGGCCACCAGGCAGATCAGGGTGGCCCGGGGGAACACGGTCCAGCTGCCCTCGAACACCAGCAGTTCGGCCGGGAAGCCCGCCAGGCCGGGGATGCCGGCGGCGGCCATCAGGGCTAGCAGCATCAGGCCCATGGTGAAGGGCAGGCCCCGAATCGGGTTCATCAGGCCAGAGAGCTCGCCGATCATGGTGGTGCCGGTCTTGCGCTGGATCAACCCCACGCAGTCAAAGAGCAGGGCCACGATCAGGCCATGGGCCAGCACCTGGGCCATGGCTCCCTGCAGGCTCATCGGCGTGGCGGCTGCCAGGGCAAGCACCAGCAGGCCCATGTGGCCGAGGGAGCTGTAGGCCATCAGGCGGCGGATGTCGGTGGCGGCAACGGCATTGAGGGCGCCATACACCGCGCTCACTGCACCGGCGGCGGCGATCCAGGGCGAAAAGGCACTCCAGGCCTCGGGCAGCAGGCCCACACCAAAGCGCAGCAGGCCATAGGCCCCCAGCTTGGACACCACACCCCCCAGCAGCATCACCACCGGCGGCGGTGCTTCCGCGTAGCTGATCGGCTGCCAGCCATGCAGGGGCACCACCGGCAGCTTGATGCCGAAACCGAGCACCAGCAGGGCCAGCACCCAGCGCTGGGCCGAGGACGGCAGGGGCGTGGCGGCCAGGGCCTCGAAGCTGAAGCTCACGGCGGTGTCGGCGCCGGCGGCGCCCTGACCGAACCAGCCGAAGGCCAGTACGCCGCCCAGCAGGCTCAGGCCCGACACCGCCCCATAGAGCAGGAAGCGCACTGCGGCCCCGGCACGGCGCTCGCCGCCCCAGATCGCCACCAGCAGGGTGGTGGGGATCAGCACCAGCTCGAAAGCCAGCACGAACAGCAGGGCGTTGCGGGCCAAGAAAGCCCCCATCACCCCCAGGTTGGTGGCCAGCATCAAGGAGAAATAGAGGCGAGGGCGACCCTGGTCTGCAGGGGAGGCCAGCACCGCCATGGCGGTGATCAGGCCCGTGAGCAGCACCAGCGGCAGCGACAGCCCATCGAGGCCCAGATCCAGGCCCAAGCCCAGCCGGGGCACCCATTCGAGGCTCAGGGCAGCGGGCGGCTGGCGCCAGGCCAGCAGGCCCACCAGCAGCTGGGCCAGGGCGGCGCCGGCGGCCAGGCCGCGCACCAGAGCGGGGCGCCCAGGCGGCAGCAGCGGCAGCAGCAGGCCCACCAGCAGAGGAAGCAAGAGCAACAGCAGCAGGGTCATGGCGGCGGCCTCAGGGCAGAGCGATGGACACGGGCGGCAGATCAACGGCAATCAGCCAGGCCGCCATCAGCAACACCCCGAGAACCAGGGTGAGGGCATAGGCCTGGGAGCGACCGGAGGTCGTGAGGCTGAGGCGCCGGGCTCCCTCCAGGGCCACGGCACCGGTGCCGCCGCTGAAGCCATCCACCAGGCGACTGTCACTCCAGGCCCCGAAGCGGGCCAGGGCCAGCACCAGGGCCACCACGGTGCGGTGATAGAAGCGCTCGGTCTGCATGTCGTGCGCGAGCCAATCCTGCAGGCCGCCGAGGGAGGCCGGCAGCTGGGCCAGGCCGTGGGGGCGCAGGTAAAAGGCGGCCGAGAGGCTTCCGCCCACCAGGGTGGAGGCGATCAGGGGCCAGGCCAGAGGCCCCCAACCGGCGAGGGGGGTGAGGGAATAGACCCCATTGGCCACCAGAAGCATGGGGAGATGCAGCACCATGCCCCCCAGCACCATGGTGGGCAGCACCATCAACCAGAGCACCTCCGGAGAACGGGTGGTGAACGGGGTGGGTCGACCTCCCCAGATCTGGCCGAAAACCCGGATCAAGCCGGCGCTGATCAGGGCGTTGGTGACCAGCACCACGCCCCCCAGCAGCACGGGATAGCCACTCGCCGCCGTAAGGGCGAGCAATTCGCGCAGGGCGGCGAAGCTGGCGAACGGCGGCAGGCCCATCAGGCCTCCCGCGCCGGCGAGGAAGGCGATGCCGATCAGGGGCCGCTTGCTCCAGAGCCCCCCCAACTTGGTGAGGTCCTGGGTCACGTTGCTGATCACGATCGTGCCGATCGCCATCAACAGCAGGGCCATCGGCAGCGGATACACCAGCAGCAGGTGGTCGGCCACGGCCGTGCCGCCCAGGCCCACGGCCACAAACAGCAGCCCCAGCCAGCTGCTCACCAAAAAAGAAAGGGCCCGCTTCACATCCACCTGGGCCAGGGCGATCAGGGATGCCACCACGGCGGTGGAGCCGCCCACCACCACAAGCACCGCCTGCACGAAGGGACTGAGCTCCAGCAGGGGCTCCAACCGCAGCAGCACCCAGGCGCCACCCACCACCACCACGGAATTGCGCAGCACGGTGGAAGGCAGGGGGCTCTCCATCGCCTCATCGAGCCAGAGGTGCAAGGGAATCTGGGCGCACTTGCCCATCGGCCCGGCGATCAGGGCCAGCAGGATCAGCTGGAAGCCCGGTGGCAAGGGGGTGCCGTTGTTGGTGAGGTCGGCGGCCCAGCCCTGCAGGCCATGGAAGTTCCAGGTGCCGCTCACCGGCAACAGGGCGATCACACCGGCCAGCAGGATCAGGTCGCCGATCCGCTTGGTGAGAAAGGCATCGCGGGCCCCCTTCACCACCAGGGGCTGGTTGTACCAGGTGCCCACGATCAGGTAGGTGCCCAGGGTGAGCAGCTCGAGGATCACATAGCTGAAGAACACCGAATCGGTGAGCACCAGGGCGCAGAGGCCCGCCTCGAAGAAGCTGAGCGAGCCGAAGAAGCGGGGCCAGCCCCAGTCCATTTCCATGTAACCGATCGCATAGATCTGCACCAGCAGGTGCAAGCCCGTGATCACAGCCATGGCGATCAGGGCGGGTTCGGTCACCAGCCCGTCGAATCCGATCCGCAGGCCACCCGAGTTGAGCCAGGTCCAGCCGAAGCTGATCGGCCGGTAGAGGGCCTCCGCTCCAGCGCGGGCGTTGGTGTGGAGGGCGGTAAGCGCCACCAGGCTGTGGCCAAAGGCCACCGCAACCATCAGCAGATTGAGGTAACCACAGGGCCGCGGGCCGGTGCGGGAGATCAACCCAGGCGACCAGGCCAGCGAGGCCACGGCCGCCACCAGGGGATAGAAAGGAATTAGCCAGGCCGCCTGTAGCAGAAATACGGTCATCGCGTCAACAGAGCAATGCAAACCACAACAATTGAGGCTTGGAAATGTCTTCGAATTAGGTTATACGAGCAACACTAGGCACGGCGAAATTAACTTGGGTATTGGCAAGCAAAGGAATGGGCAATTAGACCCAGAAGCAGTGCTAATGGATCAGCGAGTGGCCATGTCCAGTCATGATTCCAGAGCCGTTCTGGCCCCAAGTGCGGCGGCCACCTGCTCACCCTCGTGGGGTGCCCGGCCAATCTGAAGGGTTAGCGCCTGGGCAAGGATCCAGTGAGCCCCAAGATCTTGAGCGGCTGCGCCTCTACTACCGCAGCAGGATGGAGGAAATCCTGGTGCGTGCATGGGCCGGGCAGACGAGATAATCGTTATATCTGAGCCTGTTTATCTAATTGAAGATGGGCGATGCGTTGATAGCCCATCTGCGTTTCGATGGCCTCAAGGCTTTTGCCACCCAGGAGATCATGCTGGTGCTGGTGATCGCCCTGATGGTGATTGTGGCCATCAGCTACCGGGTGTCCCGCGAGAACCTGCTCCCCAACCAGAGCACGATTGCCCTGGGCAGTGCTCTGAGGGCCCAGGGCACCCGCGTGGTAACCACGGTCGGCGTTTATCTCTGACAGCATTCCAGCGATCGTGGCGGTTCATGCTTCCCTTCCACTGGCTTACCCAGACGATTGCCCTGGGTTTGGGAATTTCCTTCAGTCCGATCAACATCGCTCTGGTGGCCCTGCTGCTGCTGGGAACCCAGCCCCTGCTCCGCTGTTGCACCTTCCTCGCTGGCTGGATGCTGGCGAACGGTGGAGCCCTGGGGGTTGTGGTGGCGTTGGGGGGCCGCCTGCACTGGGCGATGGGCCTGGGAAGCCGCGGCCAGATCCTGATCGATCTGATCGGGGCCGGTGCGCTTGTGGGGCTGGGCCTGTTCCAGCTCACCCCGGCGGTGACCATCGGCGAAGAAAACTGGGCCATGCAGCTGATGGCCAAGCTGCCTGCGCTGGGCGGCGGACCGCTGCTTGCCCTGGGGGCAGGCTGCGCCCTGGTGAGCCCGGAAAATCTGGTGTTCTACGTCAAGGAGGGCGGCATGCTGCTGACGAATCACACCAGCCTGCTCGGCGACTTGGAGGTGGGCGGGGTGTTTGTCGCCATCACCACCTCCCTGCTGTTGCTGCCCCCGCTGCTGTGGCTGTTTGGAGGAGAACAGCGGCTGAGGGCACCGCTCACTACCCTCAACGACTGGCTGGTGCACCGGGCCGAATGGCTGGTTGGGGTATTCGCCTTGATGCTGGGGGTCTATCTGGGCTGGCAGGGGCTCGAAGGCCTGCACCAGCTGACTTTGGTGAGCGCCTGAGCAACCGTCCTCAGGTTATTTTCCTCTGGCGCATGGAGTCCCAGAAGGCAATGGCTAGCAGGCCGATGCCGATTAACCC
>NZ_JAGQCQ010000245.1:0-5726 GCF_024346275.1 Cyanobium sp. BA20m-p-22 | reverse complement strand
ACAGCAGCTGCTCGAGGGGCCGGGCCGCCAGCACCTGCTGGATCTGGCACTCCAACCAGCGGTGCAGCAGTTCCCCCTGGTTGGCCGGCGCCAGCGCCACCAGCCCTAAGCGCTCGAGGGCGGCCGCGGCTCCAGGCCCCCTGGCGCTGTTGAGGTTTTGCAGGGCCAGATCCACCATTTCGGTGCGGCATTCCAGTTCGCTGACCAGTCGTTCGGCCTGGGCGCCGATGCGCTGGGCAGCGCCGGGGTGGAGAGCTTCGAGCACCGGCAGCACCTCGGCCCGGATTCGATTGCGGCTGTAGCGGAGGTCGTGGTTGGCCGGGTCGTGCCACACCGGCAGCTCCAGTTGGCGGCAGAGGCGGGCGGTGTCGCTGCGGGAAAAGGTCAGCAGCGGCCTGCTCAGCTCGATGCTGCTGGAGTCGCGGGATTCGTCGGGGCCTTTGGCCAGGGGCCGTTGGCTGCGCAGGCTGGCCAGGCCGCGCCGGTGGCTGCCGCGGGCTAGGTGCAGCAGCAAGGTTTCGGCCCGGTCGCTGGCGGTGTGGCCGGTCACCACGTGGCTGGCCCCCAGGGCCCGGGCCCTGGCCTCCAGCTGGCCATAGCGCCAGTGGCGGGCCATGGCTTCGCTGGGCGGCCCCCCTTCGCTGGGCGGGCCCCCTTCGCCGCAGCGGTCAACCACCAGGCTGAGGCCCTGCTGCAGGCACCAGGCTGCAAGTTCCTCGGCCTGGCGGGCCGATTCGGCCCGCCAGGCGTGGTCGCCGTGCCAGAGCAGCAGCGACCAGTGGTGCAGCCGGCGCAGGTCGAGCAGCAGGGCCAGCAGGGCCATCGAGTCCTGGCCGCCGGACACCGCCAGCAGCAGGGGCGCCCCCGCCGGCAGCAGGCCTGGGTGGCGCAGCAGGTGCCGGTGCAGCCGCAGGTGGTCGGGGCTCCAGCGCTGGCTGGGGTGGGGGCCGGGATGCAGCGTCGTAGGGGCTCCGGATGGGAGAATCACCCCACCATTTCAAAGCCAAGGGCCCATGCCTGCGATGTCGCGCTTCGAACAGCTGCCCGTTGCCCTGCAGGCCGCCCTGGCGGAGCGACGCCTGCTGAAGGTGATCGCCGGACTCACCAACTTCGATTCGGCCGCGGTGGAGCGGATCAGTCGCGCCGCTGGCCAGGGGGGGGGCGATCTGGTGGATGTGGCCTGTGATCCGGCCCTGGTGAAGCTGGCGGCCGGGGCCAGTGGGCTGCCGATCTGCGTCAGCGCTGTGGATCCCGAGCTGTTTCCCGCTGCCGTGGCCGCCGGGGCCGCCATGGTTGAGATCGGCAACTACGACGCCTTCTATCCCCAGGGCCGCATCTTCGACGCCGCCGAGGTGCTCGAGCTCACCCGCCGCAGCCGCGCCCTGCTGGCTGGGGTGGTGCTGAGTGTCACCGTGCCCCACGTGCTGCCCCTCGACCAGCAGGAGCAGTTGGCGGTTGAGTTGGTGGCCGCCGGCGCCGACATCATCCAGACCGAGGGGGGCACCAGCGCCAGGCCCTTCAGTGCCGGCAGCCTGGGCCTGATCGAGAAGGCCGCCCCCACCCTCGCCGCGGCCCACGCCATCAGCCGCGCCCTGGCTGCCAGCCCTTCCCAGACCAGCCCATTCCAGACTCCCGTGCTCTGCGCATCCGGTCTGTCGGCCGTCACCGTGCCCCTGGCGATTGCCGCTGGTGCCAGCGGCGTGGGGGTGGGATCGGCCGTTAACCGGCTCTCCGATCCACTGGCCATGGTCGCGGCGGTGCACGGCTTGCGCGATGCCCTGGGGAGGGTCCTGGCCCCATGCCTAATCTGAAGTTCTAAACACCTACCCCCCCCCTGTCATGGGTTCTCTGATCTGGCTTCTGCAGTGGCCAATCCGGGCCGTGGTGCTCTTGATCGTGGCCTGGTTGCCCCTCGGCGTGGAGGTGAGCAGCTTTCCGGTTGCCCTGCTCTCGGCCGTGGTGATCGGTTTGCTCGGCACCCTGTTGATCGTGCCCCTGAAGCTGGTGCTGGGTCCGATCTGGGCGGTCACCAGCCTGGGCGGCTTGATCAGTCCGGTGAGCCTGCTGTTCAACTGGGCCATCACCGTCATCCTGTTTGGCCTGGCGGCCTGGTTGATCCAGGGCTTTCGGCTCAGGAACGGCCTGGTCAGCGCGATCCTGGGCGGGGTTGTGTACGCGGTGTTGTCGGCTGTGATCCTGCGGGTCCTCGGCCTGGACGTGGACTTCACCAGGGCCGCTGGCCTGCTGATGGCCGTACCTGCAGCCTGAGTCACAACTGATGGGCTCGGGCCCGAGAATGGGCTGATGGTTCCATTCCAGCTCCACGCCCCTTACGAGCCCAAGGGCGACCAGCCCACGGCCATTGCCGGGCTGGTGAGCGGGGTGGAGGCGGGCGAGCGCTACCAGACCCTGCTGGGGGCCACGGGCACCGGCAAGACCTTCACGATCGCCAACGTGATCGCCCAGACCGGCCGGCCGGCCCTAGTGCTGGCCCACAACAAAACCCTGGCGGCCCAGCTCTGCAATGAGCTGCGGGAGTTTTTCCCGCACAACGCCGTTGAATATTTCATCAGCTATTACGACTACTACCAGCCGGAGGCCTATGTGCCCGTCTCCGACACCTACATCGCCAAAACAGCATCGATCAACGAAGAGATCGACATGCTGCGTCACTCGGCGACGCGCTCGTTGTTTGAGCGCCGCGATGTGATCGTGGTGGCCTCGATCAGCTGCATCTACGGCCTGGGTATACCCAGTGAATACCTCAAGGCGGCAGTGAAATTTCAGGTGGGTGAGACCCTCAACCTGCGCGGCTCTTTGCGGGAGCTGGTGAATAACCAGTACTCCCGCAACGACCTGGAGATTTCGCGCGGGCGTTTCCGGGTGCGGGGCGATGTGCTGGAAATCGGCCCCGCCTATGAAGACCGGCTGGTGCGGATTGAGCTGTTCGGCGATGAGGTGGAGGCGATCCGCTACGTGGATCCCACCACAGGCGAAATCCTGCAGAGCTTGGAAAACATAAGTATCTATCCGGCCAAACACTTCGTGACCCCCAAGGAGCGGCTGGGGGAGGCGATCCAGGCGATTCGTACCGAGTTGCGCGAACGCTTGGAGCTGCTCAACGGCCAGGGGCGGCTGCTGGAGGCCCAGCGCCTGGAGCAGCGCACCACCTACGACTTGGAGATGCTCGAGCAGGTGGGCTACTGCAATGGGGTGGAGAACTACGCCCGCCATCTGGCC
This sequence comes from Cyanobium sp. BA20m-p-22, assembly GCF_024346275.1. Taxonomy (NCBI): domain Bacteria; kingdom Bacillati; phylum Cyanobacteriota; class Cyanophyceae; order Synechococcales; family Prochlorococcaceae; genus Cyanobium; species Cyanobium sp. BA20m-p-22. The sequence goes on along the minus strand of NZ_JAGQCQ010000245.1, from coordinate 2,486 downwards.
TGCCGCGAAGCGGGCACGCCGCCGGAGTGCCTGATCGACTACTTCCCCAAGAACTGGCTGCTGGTGGTTGATGAGAGCCACGTCACCTGCTCCCAGCTGCAGGCCATGTACAACGGCGACCAGTCGCGCAAACAGGTGCTGATCGAGCACGGCTTCCGTCTGCCTTCAGCTGCCGATAACCGGCCGCTGAAGGGCTCGGAGTTCTGGGAAAAGGCCCAGCAGACGATCTTCGTGAGCGCCACCCCGGGCAACTGGGAGATGGAGCAGAGCCACGGCCAGGTGGTGCAGCAGGTGATCCGGCCCACCGGCGTGCTCGATCCGATCGTGGAGGTGCGCCCCACCGAGGGTCAGGTGGACGACCTGCTGGGCGAGATCCGCACCCGGGCCGAGAAGCAGGAGCGGGTGCTGGTGACCACCCTCACCAAGCGGATGGCGGAAGATCTCACCGATTACCTGGCCGAACACGGGGTGCGGGTGCGCTACCTGCATTCGGAGATCCATTCGCTCGAGCGGATCGAGATCATCCAAGACCTGCGCAATGGCGAATACGACGTGCTGGTGGGGGTGAACCTGCTGCGGGAGGGTCTCGACCTGCCCGAGGTGTCCCTGGTGGCGATCCTCGATGCCGACAAGGAGGGCTTCCTGCGGGCCGAGCGCTCCCTGATCCAGACCATCGGCCGCGCTGCCCGCCACATCGAGGGCGTGGCCCTGCTCTACGCCAACAACCTCACCGATTCGATGGCTAGGGCGATCTCGGAAACGGAGCGCCGCCGGGCAATTCAGCACGCCTACAACCAACGGCACGGCATCACCCCCACCCCCGCCGGCAAGCGGGCCGGCAATTCGATCCTGGCCTCCTTGGAGCTGTCGCGCCGGCTCAACGACGACCAGCTGGAGCAGGCCACCGAGCAGGCCGAACACAACGAGGTGCCGCTCGATGCCCTGCCGGAGCTGATCCAGCAGCTGGAGGAGAAGATGAAGGGGGCCGCCAAGAATCTGGAGTTCGAGGAGGCGGCCAACCTGCGCGACAAGATCAAAAACCTGCGCCAGAAGCTGGTGGGCAGGGCTTAGCCCCTGCAAGCAGGCTTAGCGCCCGGCGGCTTTGAGGACAACTTTGATTGTTTTGGCCATGATCAGAAGATCCAGCCAGAGGCTGGCGTTGCGGAGATAAAAGAGGTCGTAGCTGAGTTTGAGCTCCGAATCTTCCACGCTGGATGTGTAGGGCATATTCACCTGGGCCCAGCCGCTCAGGCCTGGGCGCACCCAGTGGCGCAGCCGGTAATTGGGAATCTCCGCCTCAAGCTTCACCTCGAGTTCGGGTCGTTCCGGCCGCGGGCCGATCAGGCTCATTTCACCCCGGAGCACATTGATTAGCTGGGGCAGTTCGTCGAGGCGGGTTCTGCGCAGCCAGCGACCTATTCGGGTGACGCGATCATCCCCTTCCTTGGCCCAGAGGGCGTCTTCGCCTTCCGCCTCGGGCACCATCGAGCGCAGTTTGAGCACGGCGAAGGTTTGGCCCAGCAGGCCGGTGCGTTGCTGGCGGTAGATCACCGCAGCGCCATCCTCCAACCAGATCAGCCCTGCCGCCAGGGCTAACACCGGGCTGGCCAGGAGCAGCAGCACCAGGCTGAGCAGCACATCGGCGAAGCGTTTGAGTTGCTGCTCGAAATTGCTCTGCTCCCCATCGATTCGGCTTGAGAACAGCAGCCATTGATCGCCCACCCAGCGGGGCGGAATCCGCTGCAGATACTGTTCGGCCAGGGCAGTTAGGGAGATCACGGGATGGCCCTGGCCCACCACATTTTCGCAAAACTGCAGCACATTCGCCTCAGCGACGACGCCACTGCTGAGGGCGATGGCTGAGCTGGGCGGATCGCTGGACCAGAGCGTTGGGCTGAACTCAAGCACCAGGGGCATCGGCAGGGCACTTGGGCTGCGCCGCCATTCCTGGCCAACGGCCTCGGCCTCCTGTTCCAGCGCCACGATCTGCCAGGCCGGCTGGATGTTGAGCAGGCGCCCCTGGCGCAGGCCCAGGCGCACAAGGGCGCTCCAGGGCACCAGCAGGCTGAACAGGGGAATCAGGCTGCCCCGGTGCAGCAGGGTGATTGCTGGAGAGGCCCGCAACAGCCAGCCCAGCAGGGCGCTTGCCACCAGAGAGGCCCCTGCGGTGGTGGCGAGGCGCAGAAGCATGCGGCTCCTGCGCAGCCGCGCCTGTTTCAGCAGCGTGTAGGAGCCGAACAGCCAGCCCAGGCTGAGATAGATCAGCACCAGGGCCAGCAGCAGCAGCTGTTGGTTGGCCAGGTTGCTTTGGCGCAGGGCGTTGATGGCTACGGCCAGCAGCACCAATCCCGCCCCATCGAGGCTGGCGGCAACGGCCAGGGGCAGGCGAGGGCGAGCCCAGCCCATCAGCTGGGGGCCTCCATTCCCTGGGCCCGGTGGAGCACGGCACCCCCCAGGTTGAAGGTGGCGTGCACCGCCCGCAGGGC
>NZ_JAGQCQ010000244.1:0-5741 GCF_024346275.1 Cyanobium sp. BA20m-p-22 | reverse complement strand
ATTGCTGCCCGAGGGGGTGCGGCTGCTTACGGCCGAGTTGCTGGCTGGCCCGCTCGACCCCGCCGCCGAGCAGGTGTTGGCCGCCGGCAGCAATCCTCAGTCCTACCTGCAAGCCCCAGCCTGGCTCTGAGTTGGCCCTGGGATTGGCTTGCCTGTGTCGCTCAGGGCTCCAGCACGGCCACGCAGCGGCCGCAGAGGGTGGGGTGGCTGGGGTGGCGGCCGATGTCGGTTTCGTGGTGCCAGCAACGCTCGCATTTCTGGCCGGCGGCCCGGGCCACCCGTACCGTCACCCCGTCGGCTTTCGCTTCCGCCAGTACGGCTTCTGGGGCCTCGCCGCCGATGTGCAGGGCCGACACCAGCAGCCAGTCGGTGAGGTTGTCAACGCTGGGGTGGGCGGAGCTTGCCATCCAGGCGAGGGCCTCCGCCAGCGCCGTGGTGCTCGCCCCTTCCGCCAGGGTGAGCTGCACCTGGGCCTCCAGGGAGGCGCCGATGCCCTGCTCCCGGCCCTCGCTGCTGCCCCTGTCGCCCTGCTTGCGGCAGCTCTCGAGCTGGCGGTTCACCAGGGCCCGCAGCTCGAGAATGGCGGCCATCGGCGGCTCCAGCTCCGGCCGGCGCCAGTCGCCAGGAGCGGTGGGCCAGCCCCGCTCGAACACCGAGGCCTCGGCCACCGGGTAGGGCAGGTTCTGCCAGATGTCTTCTGCCATGTGGCAGAGCACCGGCGCGATCAGGCCGGCCAGCCGTTCCACCACCAGGTGCAGCACGGTTTGGCAGCTGCGGCGGCGAAACTCCCCTGCCCCGCTCACGTAGAGGCGGTCTTTGGCGATGTCGAGGTAGACGTTGGAGAGGTCGACAACGCAGAAATTCTGTAGGGCTTGGAAGAAGCGGTAAAATTCAAATCGCTCGAAATCCCCTGTGACGCTGTCGATCAGGGCTGCGGTGCGCTGCAGCATCCACTGGTCCAGCAGGGGCAGCTCGGCGTAGGCCACGGCATCGCCGCCTTCAGCCTGGGGGCGCGGATCGAAATCGTGCAGGTTGCCCAGCAGGTAGCGGGCCGTGTTGCGCACCTTGCGATACACATCGGCCAGTTGCTTCACGATCCCAGGGCCCAGGGGCACATCGGCGGAGTAATCCACCGAACTCACCCACAGGCGCAATACATCGGCGCCGTAGGCGGGATCCTGTTTCTCGTTTTTGCCGCCCTCCACCAGCACGGCCGGATCCACCACGTTGCCCAGCGATTTGCTCATCTTGCGGCCCTTCTCATCGAGGGTGAAGCCGTGGGTGAGCACCCGCCTGTAGGGGGCGTGGCCGTTGACGGCCACCGAGGTGAGCAGGCTGCTCTGGAACCAGCCGCGGTGCTGGTCGCTGCCCTCCAGATAGAGGTCGGCCGGGTAGCCCAGGCCCCTCTCCTGCAGCACCCCGGCCCAGGAGGAGCCGGAATCAAACCACACGTCCATGGTGTCGGTGCCCTTGCGCCACTGGGCCGCCTCGGCGGCATGGACCGCCGGCAGCAGGCCGGCCTCATCGCGCTGCCACCACACATCGGTGCCGTGCTCGGCGATCAGCCCCTGGATGTGGCTGAGGGTGGCCCCGTTGAGCAGCACCTCGTCGGTTTCGCGGTGGTAGAAGACGGGGATCGGCACCCCCCAGGTGCGCTGGCGGCTGATGCACCAGTCGCCCCGCTCGCCCACCATGGCCTCGATCCGGTTGCGGCCGCTGGCCGGCAGCCACTCCACCTGGGCGATCGCCTCCAGGGCGGCGCCGCGGAAGCCCTCCACCGAGGCAAACCACTGCTCGGTGGCCCGGAAGATGGTGGGCTTTTTGGTGCGCCAGTCGTAGGGGTAGCGGTGCTCGTAGCGCTCCTGCAGCAGCAGGGCGCCGGCGGCCTCCAAGGCCTCGATGATCGCCGGATTGGCGTCTTTGAGCACGTTGGTGCCGGCAAAGGGGCCGGCTTCGGCGGTGAGGTAGCCGGCCTCGTCCACCGGGCAGAGCACCGGCAGCCCGTATTTCTTGCCGGTGTTGAAGTCGTCTACGCCATGGCCCGGGGCGGTGTGAACCAGGCCCGTACCGGCTTCGGTGGTGACGTAGTCGCCGCCGATCACCACAGCACTGGTGCGATCCAGCAGGGGATGGCGGTAGACGATGCCCTCGAGCTCGGCGCCCTTGAGGCGGCACAGCGGCGTCAGCTCGATGCCCAGCTTGACGGCGAGGCCTTCGCTCAGCTCGGCGGCCACCACCAGGTGGCGATCACCGCTGCGGCAGATGGCGTAGTCGAGGTTGGGGTTCACCGCCACCGCCAGGTTGGCGGGCAGGGTCCAGGGGGTGGTGGTCCAGATCGCAACCGCCAGGTTGGCGGCCGCCTCGCCCAGTTGGCTGGCGAGGGCCTCGCCCAGCTCCACCACCGGGAATGCCACGTAAACGCTGGGGGAGGTGTGGCCGTCGGGATATTCGAGCTCGGCTTCGGCCAGGGCCGTGCGGGAGCTGGGGCTCCAGTGCACGGGCTTGAGGCCCCGGTAGATGTGGCCAGCCAGCACCATGGCGCCGAAAACGCCGATCTGGGCGGCCTCGTAGTCCTTCTGCAGGGTGAGGTAGGGCGTCTCCCAGTCGGCCCAGATGCCCCAGCGCTGGAAGCCCTGCTTCTGGCCCTCCACCTGCTCCAGGGCAAAGGCGTGGGCCTTTTGGCGCAGGCTGAGCGGGGTGAGGTCGGCCCGCTCGCTGCTGCTCAGCCCTTGCAGCACCTTGAGTTCAATTGGCAGGCCGTGGCAGTCCCAGCCCGGCACAAATCGCGCCTTTTTCCCTTGGAGGAGGGCGGTCTTGTTGATGATGTCCTTGAGGATCTTGTTGAGGGCGTGGCCCACATGCAGGGCCCCGTTGGCGTAGGGGGGGCCGTCGTGGAGGGTGAAGCTCTCTCCGGGGTTCTGCTGGCTGAGCCGTTCGTAGAGGCGCTGCTCGGTCCAGAACGCCTGGATCTCGGGTTCGCGCTGGCGGGCGTTTGCCCGCATGGCGAAGGGCGTCTGCAGCAGGTTGAGGGTGTCCTTGTAGGAGGTGGCGGGCGCAGAGCTGGCGGTCACGGCGCCTGGGGCAGCAAGGGCTGATTATCCCGCCTGGCTGCTGGGGGCCTGGGGCTCGCTGGGGCTGGCCAGGCTTTGAGGATTTTCGGCTTCGATCAGGGCATCGATCTCGGCAAAGGAACTCACCACCACGGTGTTGGCAGCTGTTTCAGTGGTGTCTGCGGCTTCCTGGCGCACCCAGAGCTTGCCCGTGGTTTTTGGTTGCCGCCGCTCCGCCAGCCACTGGCCCAGGCCCCCGCTCGCTGTTGTCACTAGGGCAAGCAGCTGGGCAAGGGCAGCTCCGGCCTGCTTGAGGCTTGTCTGCCAGCGTTCGGCAGACCAAAGCCGCTGCTGTTCCTCCGGGCTGAGTTGCCGCCAGCGCCCCTGGGAGACCTCCCCCGCCAGCCGGCCGATCAGCAGGCCGCCGCACAGCACGCCCAGCATCGGTGCCCCGGTGAGGCGATCCGCACTGGTCACGAGCACCAAGCCGAGTAGCAGCACCACAGCGCCCCAGGCCGAATCCCGGGGCCGGCTGAGTTCGCTGGCCAGTAGGGGTAAGAGCAGGATGGCGAGGCCCAGCAGCAGCGCCAGGAGTCCGCCCAGGGTGGCGAGCATGGCCAGGAGGAATGGGTCCACCCATTGTGGGCGCGCGGGCTGGGCTTTCCCTACAGTCGCGATGCGCCCACCTGGCGCCCACCTGGCGGAATTGGTAGACGCGCTGGTTTTAGGTACCAGTGGCTTTGGTCGTGGGGGTTCAAGTCCCCCGGTGGGCATGGTTGGTTGCTTAGGTTGCCTTGAGCCATTGCTTAGGGCACGCTTCAGTTGCGATGACACAGGTTTTGGCTGCTGCCTCCAATACCGTTGCTGTGGCAGGTGCCAGGCCAGCGCCATCAACCCTGGTGCCGCGGGAATTTCTCGATCCACCGGCCCCCTGGAACCCCACGGTGGGGTTGTTTGTGGCGGGCTACGGCCTGGCGGGCCTGACCATCTGGGGCTGGTTTGGGGGGGGCTGGCCCCTGCCGCTGCTTCTGGCCACTGGTTTTCTGGCCCTCCATCTCGAGGGCACGGTGATCCATGACGCTTGCCACAACGCAGCCCACCCCAGCCGCTTCTGGAATGGGGTGATGGGCCACGGGGCGGCCCTGCTACTGGGCTTCAGCTTTCCGGTGTTCACCCGAGTGCACCTGCAGCACCACGCCCACGTCAACGACCCCAAAAATGATCCAGACCACATCGTCAGCACTTTTGGGCCCCTGTGGCTAATCGCGCCACGGTTTTTTTACCACGAGCTGTTTTTCTTTCGCCGGCGTCTCTGGCGCCGCTATGAGTTGCTGGAGTGGGGGATTGCCAGGGGAATATTTGCGGCGATTGTGATTGCGGCAGTGAAGTTTGGTTTCCTGCCCTTTGTATTCAACTGCTGGTTTGCTCCAGCCCTGATGGTGGGCGTCACTCTGGGCCTCTTCTTTGACTACCTGCCCCATCGCCCTTTTCAGTCGCGCAACCGCTGGCACAATGCCCGCGTCTATCCAGGGAGGCTGATGAATTGGTTGATCATGGGCCAGAACTATCACCTGGTTCACCACCTCTGGCCATCGATTCCCTGGTTTGAGTATCAAGCTGCTTATCACGCCACAAAACCGATCCTTGATGCCAAAGGATCACCCCAGCGGCTGGGATTGTTTGAAAGCAGAAGCGACGGGCTCAATTTTCTCTATGACATTTTCCTGGGGGTCCGCAGCCACCGCAAGAAGCGCAGCAAGTTGCGGCCGCTGGCGGCGCTGATGCCCACCCGGCATGCGCGCCGAAGGGTGCTGGAGCTGCTGCATAGAACGGCGGTGTCGCCAGTTCGCTGACACCAGCCAACTCACCAGTAATTCACCAGTTAATCCGCCAGGATTTTTGGCACCCGGATGAAGTCCCCCTCCCGCTGGGGCGCTTGATTGAGCAGCTCCTCCCGCACGCTTGTCGGGGTGACTACGTCGGCGCGGGTGACATTTACCACTTCCACGGCCCTGGTGGTGGGCGGCACCCCTTCGGTGTCCACGGCTTCCAGCTGGGTCACGTAATCCAGGATGCGTTCGAGCTGGCCGGTGTAGGTGGCGATCTTCTCCTCCGGCAGGGCGAGGCGGGCCAGCCCTGCCACCTTGCGCACATCGTCGGCGGTGATCTTGCTCATCGGGCGGTACTGGCAGGGGTTGACGCTAGCGCTCAGGCCAGGAAGCTCTCCAGATCCGCCGTCAGGGCCGTGGCGGCCAGATCGAGAAAGCGCTCCCCGTGGGCTGCCTGGGCCAGGAAGGGATCGGAGCCCATGCGGCCGTCGGGATGGCGGCGGCGGAAATCCTCGGGGCCGTGGATCGGCCCGGCTGGGGCCGATTCCGGCAGGGGGCGCTGCTTGGCCTGGAGGCTGGGCTCCAGGTGCAGGGTGAGGGCGATCTCGCTGGGGGTGGCGTGGTGCCCCTCGCGCTCGCCGTAGAGGCTGCGAGCTTCCTTCAGCACCGGCCCAGCCATGAACCAGTTGGCCAGCTTGCAGCGCAGCTGGGGGGCATTCGGCAGGCCCCGGTCGGCGGCGGTGGCGTAGGCCTGGGCAAAGGCCGCCTTGCTGGTGGCGATGTTGCCACCGTGGCCATTGATCACGAAGATGCGCTCGAAGCCGTGGCGCGCCAGCGACAGCAACACGTCGTGCAGCACGGC
>NZ_JAGQCQ010000243.1:0-5750 GCF_024346275.1 Cyanobium sp. BA20m-p-22 | reverse complement strand
CTGAGATCGGCCTGGATATAGACGAGCGCTTTAATGCCTCGGTGCTGGCTGCCCCGAACCGCTCCGACGTGCCACCCCAACTCAACCTCAACTACAGGGCCTCCGAGCTCCTCAACCTGCAGGGATCGGTGGACAGCCTGGGGGCCTGGCAGACCCAGCTGCAGATCTTCTTCCGCTTCTGATGAACCAGCTGATCGGCGTGGACCTGGGCGGCAGCGCCCTCAAGCTGGGGCGCTTCAGCCTGGCCGGAGAGCTCCTCGCCGGCCTTGAGGTGCCCACGCCCCAGCCGTCTTTGCCAGGGGCCGTGACCACGGCGATTGTGGAGGCGGTGCAGCAACTTGACCCCGAGCACCTGGCCGATCGGGTGGGGGTAGGCCATCCCGGCCCAAGCGATGGGGCGGGCCGGGTGGCGCGGATCGCCATCAACCTGCCGGGCTGGCAGGAGGTGCCGCTGGCCGACTGGCTCGAACCCCTGCTGGATCGGCGTGTCACCCTGGCAAACGATGCTAACTGCGCCCTGATTGGCGAGCACTGGCTGGGGGCGGCGCGCGACAGGCGCGATGTGGTGCTGCTCACCCTTGGCACCGGGGTGGGAGGGGCGGTGCTGCTCGACGGCCGGCTGTTCACCGGCCGCCACGGTGCGGCTGCCGAGCCCGGGCTGATCGGCATCGATCCCGAGGGCCCGCCCTGCAATAGCGGCAACAGCGGCTCGATTGAGTCTTATTGCAGCCGCCGCGGCCTGGCCCTCCTCTCTGGGCTGGATCCGGCCGAACTCTGCCGGCGGGCCGATGGCGGCGACGCCGAGGCCCTGGAGGTGTGGCGAGCCTATGGCCGCCTGCTGGGCATCGGCGTCAGCTCCCTGCTCTATGTGTTCACCCCGGAGCTGGTGTTGATCGGCGGCGGCATCAGCGCTGCCAGCGCCCACTTCCTGCCGGCGCTGTGGGGCGAGGTGGAGCAGCGGGTGCAGCCGGTCAGCCGGGAGGGGTTGGCGATCCGTCCCTGCAGCCTGGGCAACGGAGCTGGGCGGCTCGGGGCGGCCCGCCTGGCCCTCGAGCGGCTGGCCTCCAGCTTGGGATGATGGGCAGATGATTGCCGATCCCTCTCCAGATTTGCTCGCCCGGGCGGCCCAGGTGCGCCGCAGGGCCATGGTTCTGGGCCAGCTGGGCGATGGCCAGAGGCGCCAGGCGGTGCGGGCCATGGCCGCTGGCCTGGAGCAGAGCCGTGCGGCGATCCTGGCCGCCAACCAGGCCGACCTGGAGGCCGCGGCGGCCGAGGGGCTGGCTCCGGCTTTGGTGGCCCGGCTGAAGCTCGATGGCGCCAAGCTCGATGGCGCCATCGCCGGCGTGCGCCAGGTGGCCGAGCTGGCCGACCCGCTGGGCCGGCGCCAGTTGCATACCGAGCTCGATCAGGGCCTGGTGCTGGAACGGGTGACGGTGCCCCTCGGGGTGCTGGGCGTGATCTTTGAGGCCCGGCCCGATGCGGTGATGCAGATCGCATCCCTGGCGATCCGCTCCGGCAACGGGGCCCTGCTCAAGGGGGGCCGGGAGGCCAGGGGCAGCTGCGCCGCCATCCTCACGGCCCTGCGACAAGGATTGGCTGACAGCGCGGTGGCCACTGATGTACTCCCCGAGGCCCTGGAGCTGCTCACCAGCCGGGAAGAGAGCCTGGGGCTGCTGAAGCTTGACGGCCTGGTTGATCTGATCATTCCCCGGGGCTCCAACGAACTGGTGCGCTTCATTCAGGACCACACCCGCATTCCGGTGCTCGGCCACGCCGACGGCATCTGCCACCTGTTTGTGGATCGGGCCGCAGACCTCCAGCAGGCCCTGCGGGTGGCCCTGGATTCCAAAACCCAGTACCCGGCTGCCTGTAATGCGATCGAAACCCTGCTGGTGGATGGGGCGATCGCCCCTGCGTTCCTGTCGCTGGCCATCGATGCCTTTGCCGAGGCCGGTGTCGAATTGCGCGGCGATGCCGCATCCCAGGCCCTCGGGGTGGGCCAGGGGGCCAGCGAAGCCGACTGGAGCACGGAATATTCCGACCTGATCTTGAGTGTGAAGGTGGTGCCCGACCTCGAGGCGGCCCTGGAGCACATCGCCCGCTACGGCTCCCGCCACACCGATGCCATCTGCACCACCGATGCGGCGGCGGCGGACCGCTTCCTGGCGGCGGTCAACAGTGCCGGGGTGTACCTCAACTGTTCCACCCGCTTTGCCGATGGCTACCGCTACGGCTTCGGCGCCGAGGTTGGCATCTCCACCCAGACCCTTCCCCCCCGGGGGCCGGTGGGGCTGGAGGGGCTGGTCACCTACCGCTACCGGCTGCGGGGGGAGGGCCATATCGCCGCCGACTACGCCAGCGGAGTTCGCCAGTTCAGCCACAGGAGCCTGCCGCTGTGACCCATCCCGACTGGATCCATGTGCAGGGCTTGCGCCTCTGGGCCCATGTGGGGGTGCTGGAGCTGGAGAGGGCCCAGGGCCAGTGGTTTGAGCTGGAGTTCTGGCTGGCGGGCGATTTGGCAGAAGCGGCCCGCAGCGATCGGCTGGCCGCCAGCTTTGACTACGCCCTCGCCATCACGGCCCTGCAGCGTCAGGCCCGCCAGGTGGTCTGCCTCACGATTGAGCACTACAGCGAGTTGGTGCTCGATTGCCTTGAAACGCTCTATGGCTTGATTCCACTGCGGCTGGATCTGGCCAAATGCCAGGCCCCGGTGCCCGGCTTCGGCGGTCGGGTGGCGGTTCGGCGCCAGCGGCGCTGGCATGAAGCCGGGCTGCCTTGCTGAGCCTCAGGCCCGGCCCAGGTGGAGGCGGAAGCCACCGCGGTGATGGAAATCAGCTTCGGCGGCGGGATGGTGCAGGGCCCAGTAGCTGAGGCTGCCATCGCTGTGCTGGATCACGGCGGTGATGGCGGCTTCCAGGTCAGCTGATGCTGGCAGCGCCAGGGCCGGTGGCAGGCTGCACCGCAGGCTCAGGCTGAGTTGTTGGCGGTGGAGCTGCACGCTGAAGGGAAGCTGGGCGTAGGCAGGCTCCGGGGCCAGCCCCTGGCGGTAACTCTCCAGGCGGTAGACGTTCCAGTGGCCAGCCGGGGAAAGGTTGAATTCCCAGTAGGGCCCAGCTCCCCGGTGGGCCAGGAACACTTCTAGACAGGTGGTCTGCCAAAGCAGATCGCGGCGTTCGCCAGCCCCTGCCGGCGGGGCGATCCGGATGGCGCTGAGATCGCCTTCCAGCTTGAAGAGAACCTCCATCACCCCGGCGTGGAGGGCCAGAGTCCCGCAGATGGTCAGGTTGGTGGAACTGAGCCCGAAGGGAACCAGGCTGAAGCTCTGGCAGTTCACCGCAAGCCCTCGACGATCGTGCGGATTGCCTGCTCCTGGGCTTCGATGCTCTCGGTGAGCTTGAACTGCACCAGGGCCCGCTCCAGGTTGTGGCCGGGGCGCTGGCTGCGGAAATAGACGTCTCCGGCCAGATGGTCGCTGAAGAAGCGCAGGCCCAGCTCGAAGCTGATCAGCCTGGCGGCAGCAAAGATATGGTCGATGTCGAACTCGCTCAGGCAGGCTCGCGCCGCGCCCAGGTAGCCCTCTAGTACGGCCTGGCAGAGGTCGAGGTCGAAGTGGATGGGATCGCCAGGGGGCGCCTCTTCCCCCGCCGGATTGCAGGCCGAGCGCAGGCAGTCACCGATGTCGTAATGCACCAGCCCTGGCTTGACCGTGTCCAGGTCCACCAGGCTCACCGCCACCCCGGTCTGGGCGCAGAGCATCACGTTGTTCACCTTGGGGTCGCCATGGATGGGCCGCAGCAGGAGCCTGCCCTCGGCCTTGGCCGTTTCCAGCACCGTCGCCAGCCCCCGTCGCGCCGCAATGAAAGCCGTGCACCACCCGGCCCGCTCGCAGCGCTGGAGCTGGCTGGACTGCAGGATCTGGTCGTAGGCCGCCAGATAGGTGGGGGTGATGTGGAAGCCAGGCAGGGTGTCGGCCAGCTGATCGGCGGGCAGGTCGCTGATCAGGTTGTGAAACAGGCCCAGCCCCCTACCCACCTGCATGGCCTGGGCGGGGCTGGCAATGGCATCCAGCGTCACGGCGTCGTTGACGAAGCTGGTCAGCCGCCAAAACTCGCCGCCTGCCTTCAGCCAGGGCTGGCCGCTGTGGCGGTGATGGATCACCCGGGGCACCTCCCAGCGCTGGCCGGCCAGGGGCCGTTGCTGGGCGTGGGCGCTCAGCACCTGCAGGTTGGCCATCACCAGCTCCGGCTCGGCAAACACCGCTGTGTTGAGCCTTTGCAGCACGAAGCTTTCGCCGTTGGCGGTGTCCACCCGGTAGGTGTCGTTGACGTTGCCGTTGCCCAGCGGCGCAATCGCGGTGACAGGCCCGGGCAGGGCAAATGCTTCGGCGATGGCCACCAGTTCCGGGGCGGCAGCAGCCATCAGCCGGCCGCCAGCCCGGAGTGGCGGATAAGGGCCCCACTGCTGGGTCCGCGGCCCCGGAAGGCCTCGAATACCTCGGCTGGAGAGCGGCTACCGCCCAGGCTGAGCACGGTGTCGCGGAAGCGGCGACCGGTGGCCACGATCTCCTCCTCCTGGTCGAGCCCCACCTCTTCGAAGGCGCTGAAGGCGTCGGCACTGAGCACCTCGGCCCACTTGTAGGAGTAGTAGCCGGCCGCATAGCCGCCGGCGAAGATGTGGCTGAAGGCGCAGAGAAAGGCGTCCTCGGGGATCGGCTCGAGCACCGTGGTGCTAGCGGCGATCCGGCGGCGCAGCTGCTCGGGGCTCTGGCCGCAGTTCGGCGTCCACTGGCTGTGCAGGCGCAGGTCGGTGAGGGCGAAGTGCACCTGGCGCAGGGTGGCGCTGCCGCCCATGAAGGTGCGGGCCGCCAGCAGCTTCTGGTATTCGCTTTCGGGCAGGGGCTCGCCGCTCTGCCAGTGGCGGGCCATGCCCATCAGGGTGGCCCGGTCGTAGCACCAGTTCTCCATGAACTGGCTGGGCAGCTCCACCGCATCCCACTCGACGTTGTTGATGCCAGCGGCCTGGGGGCGATCGACCGTGGTGAGCATGTGCTGCAGGCCGTGGCCGAATTCGTGGAAGAGGGTTTCCACTTCCTCGAAGGTCATCAGGCTGGGGGTCTCCCCCACCGGCGGGCTCTGGTTGCAGATCAGGTAGGCCACCGGCAGCACCTGCTCCCCCGCTGGGGTGCGGGAGCGACCGAGGCACTCATCCATCCAGGCCCCACCCCGCTTGCTGCCCGGGCGGCTGTAGGGATCGAGGTAGAAGCCGGCCAGGGGCTCACCGCTGCCGGCATCAACCAGCCGGAAGTAGCGCACATCGCTGTGCCAGAGAGGTGCTTCCCCCGCTTCGGTGGCCACGATGCGGATGTCGAAAAGACGCTGGCAGAGGCCAAACAGGCCGCCCAGCACCTGCTCAAGGGAAAACCAGGGCCGCAGGGCCTCGCTGTCTAGATCGAAGCTCTCTTGCCGCAGCACCTCGGCCCAGTAACTGACGTCCCAGGGCATGATCCCGCTGGCCTCGGCGGCCCCGTGCCGGGCGGCGCAGGCTGCCAGCGCTTCGAGTTCCCCTTGGGCAACGGGGTAGGCGGCGGCCCGCAGCTGCTCCAGCAGGGCTTCGACCTCGGCTACCGATCCAGCCATTTTTGAGGCCAGGCTCACCTCGGCCCAGTTGGGGTCGCCCAGCCGCCGGGCCTGGGCCAGTTTGAGCTCCAGGATCTGCTCGATCAGGGGGCGGTTGTCGAGCTCGCCGCTGGA
>NZ_JAGQCQ010000242.1:0-5774 GCF_024346275.1 Cyanobium sp. BA20m-p-22 | reverse complement strand
GCCGCCGTCGCCAGGGCCAATCTCGATGCGGTGGGCCAGGGCCTGGGCCCCTCGATGGCCACGTGGGACGTGCACTGCCGCGAGGTATGCCGCTGGCTCGCAGCCGCTGGGCAAGAGGGTTTTGATCTGATCTATGCCGATCCGCCCTACGCCGCTGGGCTCTACCCAGCCATCGCCGCAAAGGTGGCCGCAGGCAGCTGGCTCAGGCCCGGTGGAACCCTGGTATTGGAATGCGCAACCAAGGCCATGCCCGCCATCCCTGATGGCTGGCAGCTGGCTGACCAGAGAACCTATGGCAGCACGGGCTTGATACTGCTCAACCAGCCCTAGGCTCAGGGCTGGGGGATCTCAGTCGAGCAGGGTGCCGCGGCGATACTGGTTCCAGGCCGCCACAAACAGGCCGGCGAGGGTGACTGGAATCAGACCGAGCACAATGCCGCAGAGCAGGGGTTCGATCATGGAGGAGCTACCGCAGCTATCTGAAATCAATTCTTTCACGCCCATGGCCCCAATCGCGAGCCTTCTGCACCAACTGTGACTGGCCCACCCCTACCACTTGAAGTAGCGCCAGCTGAAGCTGCCCCAGAGCAAGCAGCCCCAGCGCAAGCCGCCCCGGGCCGCCGCGGCCTGGTGGTTGCCCTGGTGGGCATGGCCGCTGCGGCCTGCATCGTGGCCCTGTTGCTGGTGCTGCCGGCAGCCCAGGCCGACCCCTACACCAGCTCCACCCTGGGGCTCAGCGGTTCGGCTGAAAACGGCGGCCTGCTGTTTCGAGTCAACTGTGCCGGCTGCCACGGCATTGCCGGCCAGGGGCTGGTGGGGCCCAACCTGCACGGCGTGGCCGAACGCAAGAATTCGCGCCAGCTGATCCAGCAGGTGGTCAGCGGGCGCACCCCGCCGATGCCCCGATTCCAGCCCGAACCCCAGGCCATGGCAGATCTGCTGGCCTACCTGAACGGTCTGGTGTGAGCAGCCCGAGCGAACTCGTGGTGGTGCTGGTGGAGCCCGCAGGCCCGTTGAACGTGGGCAGCGTCGCCAGGCTCTGCGCCAATTTCGAAGTCGCCGAGCTGCGTCTGGTGGCCCCCCGCTGCGACCATTTGGGCGCAGAGGCCCGGCTCCTGGCGGTGCACGGGGCCTGGGTGCTCGAGCAGGCCCGCCTCTTCCCCAGCCTGGCCGCCGCCCTGGCCGACTGCCGCCGGGTGGTGGCCACCAGCGGCCGGCGGGACGGTGAACCCCTGCCCCTGCTGGCGCCCGAGCCAGCCCTGCACTGGCTGCGGCAGGGGAGCGCGCCCCTGGCCCTGGTCTTCGGTCGGGAGGACCGGGGCCTCAGCAACGACGAGCTGCTTCAGGCCGGACGGCTGCTCACCCTGGGCAGCGGCGCGGCCTACCCATCCCTCAACCTCTCCCACGCCGTCGCCACAGTGCTGCACCGCTGGCACGAACTGCAGGCCCCGCCCAGCTCCGCCCAGCCCCTGCCCGAACCATGCCAGCGCCAGGAAATTGAAGCCATGCTCGGCGACGCCGAAAACCTCCTGCTCGAGGTGGGCTTCCTCCATCCCCACACCGCCCAGGCCCGCATGGCCAAGCTGCGGGGGCTGCTACAGCGGGCTCAGGCCTCCAGCGAGGAGGTGGCGCTGGTGAGGGGCATGGTGCGCCAGCTGCGCTGGGCCAGTGAGCGCGGCGACAAGCCTGGACGGACCCCTTAGCTTCGGAAGACTTTGCTTGCAGGGCTCCGTGTCCGCCGGCCGGCCAACCCGTCCCCCCAACAGCAGCTGGGGCCAACCCCTGCGCCTGGTGTTGCGTCTGGTGGTAATGGGCATAGGCCTGGGGGTGATCACCGGCACCAGCCTCAAGCTGCTGGCGCCCCGCCTGGCCCAGGGCGCCGGCGATGCCGCCGAGCCCAAGCCAGAGCTGAGCAAAAGCGTCAAGGGGCTCAGCCAGGGCTCATTTGAGCCCCGCACCGAGCTGACAGCCTTGAGCCAGCGCTGGGGCCAACTGGCCGCAGTCCACAAAGATCTCACCGCCAGCGGCTTCCTGCTGGTGCTCGACGATGGCCGCTACGCCCAGCTGCAGCCCGACCTGCCCCTGCCCGCCGCCAGCTCGATCAAGACGCCGATCCTGCTTGCGGGCCTCGAAGACCTCGACAGCGGCAAGCTGGGCTGGAACGATCCCCTTGCCCTGACCAAGGAACTGGTGGGCGGCGGAGCCGGCTGGATGGCCAGCCGGCCAGTTGGTACGCGCTTTCCCTTCTTTGAGGCGGCCACGGAGATGATTCGGGTGAGCGACAACAGCGCCACCAACCTGCTGATCAAAAAGCTGGGCGGCAAAACCGTCTTGAACGAACGCTTCACTGCCATGAACTTGCCCTCGACGGCGGTGAACAACTGGCTGCCCGACCTCAATGGCACCAACACCACCAGCAGCCGTGACCTGGCCAGGGCGATAGCCCTGGTGGACACCGGCGAAAGCCTCAGCCCCCGGGCCCGCGACCTGTTTCGCGAAATCATGGGCAAATCCCGCACCAACACCCTGATCCCTTTGGGCCTGCTGCAGGGCCTCGGCAAGGACGCCGCGGACCCCGACAGCGAGCTGCTGAGCTACGGGATCAGCACCTACAACAAAACTGGCGACATCGGCATCGCCTACTCCGATGCAGCCCTGATTCAACTGCCCAGCGGCCAGCGGGCCGTGGCTGCGTTCATGGTGAAGGGTCCCTTCAACGACCCCCGTTCCACCGATTTGATCCGTGCCATGGCCGGCGAAGTTTCAAAAACCCTGGTGGGCCGCAAATGAACCGCAACCGCACCAACCCCACACCCTTGACCAACCGCCCAGCCTGGAGGCCGGCCTCCCTGGTGCTCCTGGCCGTCCTGGCCGCTCCCGCCGCCGCCCTGGCCCAGCCCGCCCCCGTCGTGCTGCGTCCCCAGAGCGTGGCCCCCCTGCCCGGGGGCCTGGATCGGGTGCTGCTGGTGAATGACAACAATCCCGAGCTGATTCGCGAGCCCGGGATCCTGCTTTCCACTTTCCCCGGCGCCGGTCGCGGCGTGCCTGCAGCCCACTTGGATGTGGCGCTGAACGGCCGCTTCGACCTGTTCAGCCACCACGTCTATGCGGGCAAGCCGGAGAGCCTCGACTCCACCCTGTGGCTGGCGGTGCTGGCGGCTCCCCGCGGCCCCGGACCCGTGACCCTGAAGCTGCTGGCTGGCTCCACCGCCCTATCGCAAGCCATCGAACCCGGCCAGGCCGGCGCCCCCTTCCTGCCCCTGCCAGCCCTGATGGTTCAGGGCACTACGCCGGTGTGGGCCGGCCCCGGCAGCCGGGTGGCCACCGAATTGCTCTCCCGCCAGCGCAGCCCCGAGCTGCCCGCCAGCTGGACCCTGAGCCCGGGCGCTCCCACCACCCTGATCGTGCTGCCCCTGCCGGTGCGGGGCCTGGACCCCCTGCTCAACGGCCGCAACCTGCAGCTGCGACTGGAGAGCTCGGCCCCCGTGAGCCTGGCCACCCTGGCGGCCTTCGGCCGGGGCAATGAGCCGCCGGCCGCCTCTAGCTGGGCCGCCCTGCTGGAGGGGGGCCTCAGCCCCCGGGAGCACAGCCCCACCCCGCGGGGCAGCAAGGGGGGGATGGTGTACTCGCGGGTTAGTGGGGTGCAGGTGGGCAGCGTCTGGCGCACCCGCATCACCGATCCAGGCAAGAGCTGGCTAAGCGTGAGCCGGGCGCCGATCTCCTGGCCGATCAGCAGCCTGGAGCGGGGCAGCCTCGGCAGCGGCCAGGTGCAGACCGCCGAGCTGCAGGCCTCCTACCCAGGCACCGCCTGGGCCGCCCACGGTAACTACGGCGTCGAATACGACCTCAGCATTCCGCTGCGCAACGACACCACTAGGCCGGTGGCCCTGCAGCTGGCCCTGGAATCGCCGCTCAAGGGCGATGCCGCCAGCGGTGGCCTGCGCTTCAAAAGCATTAGCGGCAGCACTACAGGCAGCCGGCCGGTGATGTTCCGCGGCACGGTGGAGGTGACGGGCCTCGATGGCGCCAGTCCTGGCAGCCGGCCCCTTGGCCGGCGCAGCTTCCATTTGGTGCAGCGGGCCGGTGAGCCCAGCCCCGCCTTCGGCACCATCAGCTTGGCGCCAGGGGCCAGCCGCCAGCTGCAGGTGCGGTTGATCTATCCGGCCGATGCCACCCCGCCCCAGGTGCTCAGCCTGTTGCCGCTGCCAGATCCAGCTGTTAATCCAGCTGTGAAGCCAGCTGTGAAACAATCCGAATCAACTCCAGCCACTCGTCCGTGACGCCAGTCCGCAAGCGCAGGGTCTTCCCCTTCACCCAGGTCGTCGGGCAGGAGGAGATGAAGCTGGCCCTATTGCTCAACGTGATCGATCCGCGCATTGGCGGCGTGATGATCATGGGCGACCGGGGCACGGGTAAATCCACCACGATCCGGGCCCTGGCCGACCTTCTCCCCGAGATCGACGTGGTGGCCGGCGACCCCTACAACAGCTCTCCGGTTGACCCCGACCTGCAGAGCGCCGAGGTGCGCGCCCGGGCCGAGCAGGGAGAGGAGCTGCCGGTGGAGCCCCGCCAGGTGCCGATGGTCGACCTACCCCTTGGCGCCACGGAAGATCGCCTCTGCGGCACGATCGACATCGAGAAGGCCCTCAGCGAGGGCGTGCGCGCCTTTGAACCCGGCCTGCTGGCCAAGGCCAACCGCGGCCTGCTCTACGTGGATGAGGTGAACCTGCTCGACGACCACCTGGTGGACGTGCTGCTGGATTCAGCAGCCTCCGGCTGGAACACGGTGGAGCGCGAAGGTGTAAGCGTGCGCCACCCGGCCCGCTTCGTGCTGATCGGCTCCGGCAACCCCGAGGAGGGGGAGCTGCGGCCCCAGCTGCTCGATCGCTTCGGGATGAGCGTGGAGGTGCGCACCGTGCGCGATCCAGAGCTTCGGGTGCAGGTGGTGGATCAGCGCACCGCCTTCGACAGTGATCCAGACGGCTTCAACAATGCGGTGCAAACCACCCAGGACGCCCTGCAGGACCGGGTGATTGCGGCGCAGAAGCTGCTGAATCAAGTAGCGATCGACGCCGACCTACGCATTCGCATCTCGGCGGTGTGCGGTGAGCTGGATGTGGATGGCCTGCGCGGCGACATCGTGACCAATCGAGCCGCCCGGGCCCTGGCCGCTTTCGAGGGTCGCACCGAGGTGGGCGAAGAAGACGTGGCTCGCGTCATGGCCTGCTGCCTGCGCCATCGCCTGCGCAAAGACCCTCTAGAAACGATCGACTCCGGCGACCGGGTGGTGAAGGTGTTCTGCAAGGTGTTTGAGCGCTCAGACAGCAGCAATCGCAGCGCCTTCGAGCTGGCGTTGGTGGCCTAATTCCGCGCCAAACCGCCACGACATTGATAACGGCATATGATGCCAATATCAATATCGTGGGGAGTGCGGGCCTGATGCGCACGATCATCGATCTGCCGGATACCGATCGGGAACGGCTCGACAGCCTCTGCCGCCAGCGCGGCCTCTCCCGGGCCGAGGGTCTGCGCCAGGCCCTGCGCAGCTGGCTAGATCACCAGGGCGTTCAGCACCAGAGCGTCTTCGGGCTATGGCGCAACCGCCCAGAAGACTCCCTGAGCCTGGAACGGACCCTGCGCAGCGAATGGGAGCGCTGAGGTGGCCGCTGGGATTGCGGCTGCAGGGCTGCTGCTCGACTCCAACATCCTGATCGACCTCTTACGCGGGGAAGCCCAGGCCCTCGCCTGGATCGAGGCCCACGCCGGGGCAACCT
>NZ_JAGQCQ010000241.1:0-5798 GCF_024346275.1 Cyanobium sp. BA20m-p-22 | reverse complement strand
CTTGGCGGCGGAAATGACGAGCGGGAGCAGACCCTCAACCAGCTGCTCACCGAGATGGATGGCTTTGAGGGCAATACCGGCGTAATCATCGTGGCGGCCACTAACCGGCCCGACGTGCTCGATTCGGCCCTGCTGCGGCCCGGTCGTTTCGACCGGCAGGTGGTGGTAGATCGGCCCGATTACGCCGGTCGCCTCCAGATCCTCGGCGTCCATGCCCGCGGCAAGACCCTTGCCAAGGACGTTGACCTCGACAAAATCGCCCGCCGCACCCCCGGTTACACCGGCGCCGATCTGGCCAACCTGCTCAACGAGGCGGCGATTCTGGCGGCCAGGCGCCAGCTCACCGAAGTCTCCATGGATGAGGTGAACGACGCCATCGAGCGGGTGATGGCTGGTCCGGAGAAGAAAGATCGGGTCATGAGTGAGAAGCGCAAGCGTCTGGTGGCCTATCACGAGGCGGGCCATGCCCTGGTGGGCGCCCTGATGCCCGACTACGACCCGGTGCAGAAGATTTCGATCATTCCCCGCGGCAATGCTGGGGGGCTCACCTTCTTCACCCCATCTGAAGAGCGGATGGAATCGGGGCTCTACTCCCGCTCCTATCTCCAAAACCAGATGGCTGTGGCCCTGGGCGGTCGGGTAGCTGAAGAAATTGTCTACGGCGAAGATGAGGTGACAACCGGAGCCTCAAACGACCTGCAGCAGGTGGCCCGGGTGGCCCGGCAGATGGTGACCCGCTTCGGCATGAGCGATCGGCTGGGCCCCGTTGCCCTGGGCCGCAGCCAGGGAGGCATGTTCCTGGGCCGCGATATCGCTGCTGAGCGTGATTTCTCCGAAGACACCGCAGCCGCCATCGACGAGGAGGTGAGCGAACTGGTTGCTGAGGCATACAAGCGGGCCACTTCGGTGCTCACCGGCAATCGCCTGGTGCTCGATGAACTGGCCGCCATGCTGGTGGAGAAGGAAACGGTGGATGCGGAAGCTCTCCAGGAGCTTTTGATCCGCAGTGATGTGAAGGTTGCCGAATACGTCTGAGGCTTGCGGGCCGGCGGGGAGTGCTTCTTGGCTGATCCATTCCCTGCGGGCCCAGCCGCTGCTGATAGTGCTGCGGCCGGGCGAGCCCCTGCGGGCCCTGCCAACGCTGGAGCGGCTGCAGGAGTTGGGGCTGATCCATGTGGAGATCGCCTGGCAGCCGACGCCGGGCTGGGCAGATCAGATGCAGGAGCTGATTGATCGCTTCCCCGCTCTGGAGCTGGGAGCAGCCTCGGTGTGCCAGCTCCAAGGGGCAGCCGACGCCGCAGCCGCCGGCTGCCGCTACGCGGTGTCGCCACTGCTCGATCCACAGCTGCAACAGCGGGCGGCCGAACGGGAGCTGCTGCTGGTGCCCGGGGTGATGAGCCCCTCCGAAGTGCATCAGGCCCGCCGGTTGGGCTGCGGCATCGTCAAGCTGTTCCCGGCGGTGAGCGCCGGCATCAACCACTGGCGGCGGCTGCGGGAGCCTCTGGGCGCACCGCTGCCCTACTGCATCGCGGCAGGAGGCCTCAACCCCGGCGACGTGCTGCCCTGGCTGGAGGCCGGGGTGGATGCGGTGGCGCTGGGCTCCGGGCTGGGCGATCTGGAGGCGGCGAGCGCCTGGCGGGAGCTGCTCTCCACACTGGCCGCGCGCCAAGGCAATGCATCTGCATTGCCATAGGTTTGTTTGCGCTGGTTCCTGATGCCGACTGCGTCTCTACAGGCACCCCCCAAGGGGAGGTGGAATCGGCGCTCACTGATCTCTATCAGACCACCGTGCCGCAACCCGTGCGGCGGGCTCTTGGCTTGCGAAAGCGCGACCGTATTCGCTACTCCTTCCGCTCCAACGGCGAGGTGGTGCTGCAGCGCGTCAGCCCTGATCCATGCGAAGAAGACCCAGCGCTCGCTCCTTTCCTGGCACTGCTGGAGCAGGACATCGCCAGTCACCCTGATCGGCTCCAGTCCATCGGCACGGATCTGGTTCAGCGCCTGCAGGATCTGGTGGAGGGCATTGAGGTGGATCTTGATGAAGCATTGCCAGCCGACGAGCCCGCCTGATGGCAAGTTCCGCGGGTGCATCCCCCATGGTGATCAGCGGCTGGACGATCTATGCGCACCCGTTGTTTCTGGATCAGCTTGAGGAGTTGATCGTTGAGGTGGAGGCACTGCGCGCTAAGGCTCCCCAGGGGTATGTCAGCAAGAATGCAAGCAAGCGCCTGGCGGCCATCACCCGCCTGATGCTCAAGGACATCCCCCAGGGCCCCAGCGGCAAGGAGTACCAACAGGGATCCACGCTCGGCGCTGCACATCGCCACTGGCGACGAGCCAAGTTCTTTCAGCAGTACCGGTTGTTCTTCCGGTTTCACACCCGCTTGCACGGCTGATTGTCTTGGGCTGGGTTAACGACACAGACACCAAGCGCGCCTACGGCAGCAAGAGCGATGCCTACCGGGTTTTCCAGTTGATGCTGGCCAGCGGCCATCCGCCGAACAACTGGGAAGAACTCTTGCAAGAAGCCGCGCAGGGCGCAGAGCGCTTGCAGCGACTCAACGATCGTCTGCCTTGAGCTGCCGTAGAAGAGGCCTTGCTCGAGTGGTTGGCCACTGAAGAAGTCGAAATCTACAGATACGCGAAGGCTGCAGCGCAAGGCCCCGGCTGTGCTGAGGTGTGGGTGAGTTTGCGGTGCCAGTGGCTCCAGGAGCGCGGTGAGAACCAGCCCGCCTCGGCCCGAAAGCAGCACCTCGGCCAGATAGTTGTCGCCCAGCTGCAGAGCACGATCGCTTCGATCTGTGTGGGCGGCAGTTTGCCCTTGCGGCCCAGCAGTTGAAGGCTGTTCAGGCGATGGCCGAGAAGACCCCAGAGCCTGGCCACGCAACCGCTCAAAGCGCATGCGCTGCTGCTGTTGCACCTCTGTTCGTCTTCCCAATTGCTCCCGGGGCCAGCCCGAACGACGAGCGGCCGCTGCAATGACATAGTCTTGTGACCATAGTCATTTTGGAGTGATGATGCTCCTGCCGTCCGCCGCGCTGCCTCCGGGTTCGCCGCGGCAGGTCTCGAAATCCCGCTTCAAGGCCCAGGCCCTGGAGCTATTCCGCCAGGTGGAGGCCAGCGGTGAATCGCTCGTGGTCACCGATCACGGCCGGCCCACCCTGGAGGTGCGCCCCTATCGGCCGGCCCGGCCCGACGCCGACCCACTGGGGCAGCTGCGCGGATCGGTGCTGCGTTTCGACGACCCGTTTGCGCCGGTCGGTGAGAACGACTGGGAAGCCCTGGTGTGATCCTGCTCGATACCCATGCGCTGATCTGGTGGGCCGCTGGCAATCATCCGCGGCTGTCAGCGAATGCTCTGGCCGCCATAGATCAGGAGATCGAGAGCGCTGGCCGGCCGGGCGGCTCACCGGGTCTACTGGTGTCGGCGATCAGCTGCTGGGAAGTGGCGATGCTGGTGAACCGGGGTCGACTCGCCCTCAGCCTCGATGTGGAGCGCTGGTTGGCGCTGCTGGCCTCCCATCCGGCGGTGCGGTTGCTGGGCCTCGATCCCGCCGTGGCTTTGGCCGCCACCCGCCTCCCGGAGCCATTCCACGCCGATCCCGCCGATCGCTTCCTGGTGGCCCAGGCCCGCGAGCTGGGGATTCCCCTGCTCAGCGCCGACAACAACATCCTCTCCTACGGCCATGTGCGCAGCCTCTGGTGAAGGCAGCTGCCCCGCTCACCAGAGGCTGCACTGCCCCTGCTGGCGCAGCAGGTGATCGGCCAGCACCAGGGCCACCATCGCTTCCACCATCGGCACCGCCCGCGGCAGCACGCAGGGGTCGTGCCTGCCCTTGGCTTCGAGGGTGGTGGCCTCACCCCGCTCGTTGATGGTCTGCTGGGCCTTGCGGATTGTGGCGGTGGGCTTGAAGGCCACGCGAATTACGATCGGCTCGCCGTTGCTGATGCCGCCCTGGATGCCGCCTGAGTTGTTGGTGGCTGTGTGTAGGCGTCCATCAGCTGTCGGTAGAAAGGCGTCGTTGTGTTCGCTGCCCTTGAGCAGGGTGCCGGCGAAGCCGGAACCGATCTCAAATCCCTTGGTCGCCGGCAGCGACATCACCGCCTTGGCCAGGTCTGCCTCCAACTTGTCGAAAACCGGCATGCCCAGCCCCATTGCCGGCTTGCGCACGATGCACTCGATCACGCCGCCGCAGGAATCGCCCTCCCGGCCGATCGCCTCAATGCGCTCGATCATGCGCTCGGCGGCTGCCCCATCGGGACAGCGCACGATGTTTGCCTCCACCGCCGCCAGCGAAACCTGCTCAGGGTCGATCGTTGCTTCGATGTTGTGGATCCGCTGCACCCAGGCGAGCACCTCGGTGCCCTGGGCCCTGGCCAGCAGCTGCTTGGCGATGCCCCCTGCTGCCACCCGGCCAATCGTTTCCCGGGCGGAGGCACGGCCGCCGCCACTGCGGGCCTGGATGCCGTATTTGGCCTGGTAGGTGGCATCGGCGTGGGAGGGGCGGTAGGCCACCTCCATTTCCCTGTAATCCTGGGGGCGCTGGTCCCTATTGCGCACCAGCATGGCAATCGGGGTGCCCAGGGTCAGGCCATCCAGCAGTCCGCTGAGAATCTCAACCCGATCATCTTCTTTGCGGGGGGTGGTGATTTTGCTCTGGCCGGGCTTGCGCCGATCGAGCTCAGCTTGAATCGCCTCCAGATTGAGTGGGAGTCGCGGCGGGCAGCCATCTACGACCACGCCCACGCCCCCGCCGTGGGACTCGCCGAAGGTGGTGATGCGAAATAGCTCGCCGAAGCTGCTGCCCATGGGAAACCGTGGCTTGTGTCAGTGGCTTTTGTCAGGTTAGGAAGCGGCTTTCGCCTGCCCCTTGGTGGGGAGCCTCTTGGTGTAGATGATCCACACAATCAGCACAGACAGCAGGGCGCTCAAATAACACCACACCGAGAGGAACGCCTGACGGTAGGCCCATTCCGCCACCAGGCCGCTGGCCAGCAGAGCCACTCCAAAGCAACGCAGCCAGGCGTAGGGGAGCAGCAGCAGGGGTAGGCCGATCACAGCGGCATAGAGGTAGCGAATCGATTCCGCCGGGCCGCCGCTCAGCAGCAGCGTTAGGCCGTAGTCGATCGACCCTTTCAGCACCACCGGTTCAAGCCGGGTTGGCTGCAACAGCAGGGGCAGCCAGAGCCCTATCCCCAGCACCAGCCCCGCCCCCTGCAGCGCCCACAGCAAGGGCCGGCCAGGCCAGTGCCGCTGCTGGGGCCAGAGGCTTAGGGCTACGTAGGGAATCCAGATCGGCCAAAAGGCCAGGGCAAAGAACAGATAGGCCAGGGCCCCACCCTTGAGTAGGGGGGCGGCAGGCCCATGGTTGAGTCCAAGCCACACCACCCCTTCTAGGCCCTGCTGCAGGCCAAAACCCACCGGCATCAGAGCCAGGGGCAGCAGTTCAGGGCGATGGTCTCGCCATGAGCGCTCCACAGCGGCGATGCCCAGCGGCACCAGCAGGGCTGCACTGCTGAAACTGGCGGCGGCTGAGAAACACATCGCACGCAGCTTCGGCCCGGTTGCAGCTTCACCCTATGCACCCTGGTGGGCCGCCAATAAAAAGCCCCCTCTTACGAGGGGGCCGGGGGGATTCCGTTTTGGGTTTGGCTTTAGCCGGGCTGTTAAGCCTCAGCCAATCGCCGGGGCGGTCAGTGCCACGGGGGTGGCAGTAGCAGCAGCAAGGTCAAGCGGGAAGTTGTGAGCGTTGCGCTCGTGCATCACTTCCATACCCAGACCAGCGCGGTTCAGAACG
>NZ_JAGQCQ010000240.1:0-5814 GCF_024346275.1 Cyanobium sp. BA20m-p-22 | reverse complement strand
ATGTTCCAGGTGACCGCCTTCCCAGCCGGCCCTAACCCCTCGCCAGCACCGGTGGGATTTGGCACCCTGCGCATCTACGACCCCGATTGGCCCTGAGCCATCGTCTGCCCTATGGCAAGTTGGCGCTGGCCCCTGGTGCTGCTCGTGTGGGTCGGGCTCGCCGGTCCCCCAACCCTGCGGGCCCAGGCCGGGCCGCCAGTGCCCATGCCCAAGAAGCTGCCGCTAGAGGTTGCGGTGGCGGATGTGCAGCCTGAGGGGGCGCTCGCTTCTACCTCCCTTGCCCCGGCCTCCCTTGCCCCGGCCCCAGGGGAGGCCGCCAGGCCGCCGGCCCTGGCCTATCCCCTGAAGCGCTTCGCCGCCAGCATGGACCCCTGGGGCTGGCGCTATTCCCAGCGCCGGGGCGCCTGGCGCATGCACACCGGGGTGGATCTGGCCGCCGACGAGGGCACGCCTGTGCTCGCTGCCAGCGCCGGCCGGGTGCTGCTGGTGGAGTCGATCAGTGGTTATGGCACCACCGTGCTGCTCGACCATGGTGCCGGTTTGCAAACCCTCTACGCCCACCTGCTCAGCACCAGCGTGGCGACGGGCCAGCGGCTCAACCAGGGGGAGGTGCTGGGGGCGGTGGGTATGACGGGCTCGGCCAGTGGCCCCCACCTGCACTTTGAGCTGCGCCGCCGGGGTCCCAGTCTTCTGGCCCTCGATCCGACCCCCCACCTGCCGCCCCTGCTGCCCCCACCAGCCCTGCCACCGCTTGTTGCCACAATGGTTCCCTAATTGCGGCCCAATGCCCATGCAAGCCCAGTGGAATGGTCGGGTGATTGCCAGCAGTGATGACATCGTCACCGTGGATGGCAACGCCTACTTCCCCCTCGATTCGCTGGATTCCAGTTGTATTCGTCCTTCCAGTCACACCTCGGTGTGCGGCTGGAAGGGCACTGCCCATTACTACGACCTAGTGGTGGACGGTCAGGTGAATGCAAACGCCGTCTGGTTCTATCCGGAGCCCAAGCAGGCCGCCGCCTCCATTTTGGGCCGGGTTGCCTTCTGGAAGGGGGTGCAGGTCGGCTGATCAGTCCTCTGGTGGATCAGCTTGGCTCAGGTGAGCTCAGCAACCTGGAAAACGCAGGGTGCGCCAGTCACCGCTGGCGGTGCTCACCTCAACGCCGATATCCACCGGCTCCTGGCTGCTGCCGTAGTGCTCCTGCCACCACCCCATGGCCTCAGACCAGGCGGCATCGAGAGACTCATAGAGATCATCGAGCACCGGGTGGGGAGCTCCCTGGCGATCCACCAGCCTGTAGTGGCGCACGTGGGCCGTGGATTGGGGACGGAAACTGGCCATGTCTAGCTTCGCTGCTCAATTGGACTAATCGGGAAATAATCGTGCCTGTGCCAGCTGGAAACTGTCACCTTGACAACATCTTCCCGTATCGCCTGCAGCTTCGACGCCTGCAGCTTCGTTGCTAGCGGCCCCCTCCGGGCTCAGATCAGGTAGCGCCTGATGCACGGCCGGCACCAGAACACTAGGGCGGCAGTAGTGGCGCTCCAGAGCAGGCCAGAGAGCAGGGCCGTCACCAGCCTGCCCTCGCTCAACAGGGCCAGGCGCACGATGCCGTAGGGCAGGGCCACCGCCAGGGCCATGGCCAGGGCCACGATCGCCAGGATTTGTCCCCAGGCGCGCCATTTCAGCAGGCCGATCGAGGCCACCAGCCCCACCACCGCGGTGGGCAGCACCGCACTCGCCCCGACCACGAGATTTGGCGTGCGCCAGCTGTCGAGCAGAATCACAGCCAGGCCAACCGGTATGGCCAGGGCGTTGGCCACCAGTCCCAGCCGGGCCAGGGTGACGTAGCCGCGGGGGGGCTGCTGCAACATCGCAAACGTTGGGCAGGCGATGGACCCATCGTCGGTCATGGTGAGCGGGCAGGATGGAGAGGTTTGAAAACGCACCACCTGGCGTTTCCCCCACTCCGCCGCGGCCCCCTCACCACCCTGCAGGTGAACCTCGGCTACCGCTGCAATCAGGCCTGCAGCCACTGCCATGTGGATGCGGGGCCCACCCGCACCGAAGCGATGGATGGGGACACCCTGTCCCTGATTCCGAAGGTGCTGGCCGCCCGGGGCCTCGGCTGCCTGGATCTCACCGGTGGGGCGCCGGAGCTCCATCCCCAGTTCCGGGAGCTGGTGGTGGCGGCCCGGCGGCTGGGGGTCGAGGTGATCGATCGCTGCAACCTCACCATCCTTTCGGAGCCCGGTCAGGAGGATCTGGCCCGCTTCCTGGCAGGCCAAGGCGTCACGGTGGTGGCCTCCCTGCCCTGTTACTTGGCGGCCAACGTTGATCTTCAGCGGGGATCAGGCGTGTTTGCCCGCAGCATCGCGGCCCTGCGCCAGCTCAATGCCCTTGGCTACGGCCAGCCGGACGGGGGGCCTGGCCTCCACCTCGTCTACAACCCCCAGGGCCCCGCCTTGCCTCCCCCCCAGGCCCAGCTGGAAGCCGATTACCGCCGGGTGCTGGCCAGCGAGCACGGGGTGGTGTTCACCAGTCTCTACGCCCTGGCCAACATGCCGATCCAGCGCTTTGCCAGCTGGCTCCAGGCGCGGGGCCAGCTGGAGCCCTACCAGGAGCTGTTGCAGGCCCGCCACCGCAGCGAAAATCTCGAGCAGGTGATGTGCCGCTCCCTGATCAGCGTTGACTGGCAAGGCTGGCTGTTCGACTGTGACTTCAACCAGCAGCTGGGCCTGGCGGCGGCCCCGCCCAGCCGGCCCCGGCCCCACCTGCGCGACCTCCTGGTCCACGATCCCGCTGGGGATCCGATTGCGGTGGCCGACCACTGTTTCGGCTGCACGGCCGGTGGGGGCTCCAGCTGTGCTGGTGCCCTCAGTCAGCCACCTAGTCTGGCCGAACGTTCTGGCTGATCCCGGCCACGGCTTCGGGCAGGTTCGCTTGAGCAGACCCCCTGTCATCTCTGTGCTCCTGACTTGGTTGGGGGTGTTGGCGGCGCTGCCGGCCCTGGCCCTGCAGGGGCCGGCAGCGCCGGTGGCGGTCTGCGTGGTGTCTCCCCGGGTGGAAGCGGTGCACGAGGGCGATGCCCTTGGCCTGGTGCCCACGCCCCGGCCCCAGCTGGTGGTGATTGATCCGCTGCTGGAACTTCGCATCGAACGCCAGGGCCGCCTGGTGTGGCAGCAGCGGGCGGCTGCGGGCAAAACCTTCCAGGCCCCCCTGAGCTGGCCCCTCGATCCGATCACCCCAGGTGAGGTTGTGCTGTTGCGCCTGCGGCCCCGGCAGGCCCCCGAGGGCGCCTTTGCCCATGTGCAGCTGGTGGGTGCATCGGCCCAGCGGATGGCCAGCACCGAAGCCCTGATTCGCTCCCTTGGCCAGCGCCCTCCGGCCTGGCTTGCGGCCATCGAGACAGCCCTGGATGGGGGCGATGTGTCGTTGGCCTGGGCGCTGCTGTTCTCTCCCCAGCTGCCCGAAGCCCGGGAGCTCATGGCCCTGCGGGCCGAGGTGGTGAGCCGTGGCTGCGGCGATTGATACGGGCGTACTATTGCTGAGCTTTCGCGCTGGCGGGGTTCGGGTGCCATGTTTTGCGATCCCTCTAGTGATATCTCTTGCGATCTCCCTGGCGATCTAGCCGGTGACCTGGTTTGGCTGGGCCCCCTCTCCCAGGACCAGGCTCCCCTGCTCCTGCCCCTGGCGCTGGAGTCGGTTTCCGCGGGATTCCCCAGCCCCGCCGACGATTACGTCGAGGCCGTGATCGATCTCAATGGGGTTCTGATGCCGCGCCCCAGTTCCAGCTTCCTGATGCGCGTGGATGGCGACGCCATGCGTGGCGATGGCATCCACCACGGTGATCTGTTGGTGGTTGACCGCAGCGTGGCTCCGCGCTCAGGTTCCACCGTGGTGGCGGTGCACCAGGGTGGCTTTGTGCTGCGTCGGCTGGAAGGGCGCCCGAGCCAGTGGCGGCTGGTGGCCAGCGATGCCACCAGCCCCGCGATCGCCCTCTCGGGGGAGGATCCCGATCTGCTGATCTGGGGTGTGGTGATCCATGCGGTGCATCACCTCACCAGAAGCCCTGGGAGCGCAGCCAGAGCCCCAGCAGCGCGATCGGCACAAACACGGCGCCCAGGATCTGCAGCTTGATGGTGCGGGGAGAGGGCGTTTTTTGGGGAGCCATGGAAGGGATGGGGCCGCAGCTAGTTGGGTCGGGGCCCTTTTAGCTGAAGACCGGCCAGGGCGGGCTGTTGTGCGGGCGAGTCAGTTGGCAACTCAGTGGGCGACTCAGTTGTCAACGGTTCAGAATTTGGAGGGCTTCGATTCGTGGGGCGATGCAGCAGCAGCCACCTCTTTGGTCCAACCGGTATCAGGCTGGCCTGGCCCTGGCGGAGCGGTTGGGATCCAGCCACCACTGGGGCAGCAACACCAGGGTGCTGGCCCTGCCGCGGGGCGGGGTGCCAGTTGCGGTGGCCCTGGCTGGGCGGCTGCACTTGCCAGTGGCGACCTGGTCGGTGCGCAAGGTGGCGGATCCCCAATGGCCGGAGGTGGCGATCGGAGCGATCGCTGGCCAGGGGGTGGCGGTTTGGCGCAATGGGGGGGAGGCGCGGCGCCGCGAGGCGATGGCCCGCTCCCATGGGTGGCTGCAGGCTGAGGAGCTGGAGTTGGCAAGGCGTCAGCGCCTGTTTGGTGATCCGGTGGCCCAGGAGCTGCAGGCACGGGATCTGATCGTTGTTGACGATGGCATCGCCACCGGGATGACGGTGAAGGCAGCCCTGCTGGCGCTGCAGCAGGTTCAACCCTGCAGCCTCACCTTGGCCGTGCCGGTGGTGGATCGCGCGGTGGCCGGGGAGTTGGCCGGGATGGTCGACCAGCTCGAAGCGGTGGCGATCGTCGACCAGCTCGCTGCGGTTGGGATGTGGTTTGAAACGTTTAACCAGCTCAGCGATCAGGAGGTGCTCGAGCTTCTTGAGTCGGCTCGGAATCAACTCAGGCGTTCTGCCTCCACCAGCGCCAGCCCTCCAGATTGATCAGCAGGCCGAACCCGGTGAGGGCCAGCATCAGCACGATCTGATCAGGTCGGGCATCGGGTACGACGATGTCGGCGATCAGATGGGGCAGATTTGTGATGGAGTAAACGACGCTGAACCAGAAGTGGATGCGGCGCCAGGGCCGCCAGCGCTTAGCAGGCGCGGCCGCAGTATCCGCATAGGCGATCAGCACGATCGCGATCAGGGGCAGGAGAAAGTAGCCGAGCATGGCCCCAAACAAAAGGGGCAGGGCGCTGGCGGGTACGTGGCTCTCGATCTCAGGTGACTGGCCATGGAATAGCGGCATCAGCCCCAGATCCACATGGAAAAGCATGGCCAGCAACCAGGTGATCCAGAGGGTGATCAGCCGCGGGGCATGGCGGGTGCCGCTGAGCATGGCGCTATGGGATGTTTATCGCCGCAATCCTGCCATCTATCTAACAGTCGATGAAGTTCCTTAATTGCAGTAAAAACGAATCGTTTTCACTGAAGCTCCCAAGCGCTTGGCAATCTCACCGATGGGTAGAGCGGGCTAATCCATCACTCCATTGGTGTCCCAACCATCCATAGTGGGGGAACGGGTCCACTGCCCCTGCAGTGGTCACAAGAGGAAAGTGCGGTGAGGGTTTGCCCAAGTCCGCCGCTGTCCCGCAACTGTGAAGGGTTTGCCCCCTGAGCCAGAACACTCACCGTCATCTGCTCACCATCGTCCTCGGCGCGGACCGAGACAACCCATGAAACGCTTCACCGCCCCCCTGATCGCCACCGCAGCAGGTGCAGTCATGCTGCTGG
>NZ_JAGQCQ010000024.1:0-20847 GCF_024346275.1 Cyanobium sp. BA20m-p-22 | reverse complement strand
ACCTACCCGGACAAAGCCAGCGCCCAAAACTAATTCATACTTGGTCAACTCTTGAGAAATAGATGACTTGACAAAGCTGATTAAATCTTGCCCGCGCAAACTAGGCGATCTGTCTGAGTTAAGATCATCAACAGTCACATTAATAAGCTTGCTGAATAAGGCTTCGTTTTCAGTATAAATACGTCTGTTACTATGAGCAAACTCCTGAAGATCCCTCCTGAACATGCCATAGTCGACCAACATTACGGGGTACTTTGGGTGCTTGTAGGTATACTTGGCGACTCTCGCGATCGCCAATGGCGACAAATACTGTGAATCAAGTATTATTGAGATATCTAGTCTCTGCTGAGCATCAAGCGGATTTGCAACGGTACCCTTCAAGGGTGTGGCCGTTGTTATATTGCTAGCAGAAGAGTTACTCTCTAACAAATTGGTGCTAACCAGAGAAAGCTCATTTGAATTGTCCAATTCTGCGGAACTTCTTCTCTCGGCAAGCTGGTTCCTAACAAAACCAATAATATATTTCGCTACTTTATAAGAACCATAGAGGATGGCGAAAATAAGCTCCCAATTGGGTCCTCGTTCGGAGTCGGTGCTCCAGTAACCCTGCGTTCCTGCAGAGGTACCTCGAGAGACGCTTCCAACATATCTCTGGCCATGCTCATTGAATTCTCGGCCGTACTCGTCTGGCATAAAAAAACTATGACTAAGCTTCGATTTTACTCCATTTACCTTTGACTGGCAATACCTTAATAAAAATAGATTAGCTAGCAACTTCAGCCCTGAGGATAATTAAACCGATGGCAGTTCCTGCTGGAGGTCAGTCCCAGCAGGAAAAACGACTCAACTCTACTAATTTTGGCGCCCAAGACTATTCCACTCCTATCCGAGATGCGAATCTTCCACTGTGCCGTTCGGGTCTGCAGAATAAAGCTGGTTAAAGAGGCTTGCCAGATTTGTCATACTAAGAGACTCCCGCAGTGATGAGTGTCGCTGGTGAGGATGATATGAATGCTTAGTCACAAGGGCTCACGACCCGAAATCGAGCGTTTCGCAAAATAAGCTCCCGCTCACCTACCCCTTTTAGCATGCAACTCGCGTAGATATATAGCTAAAATTCCATCGAAATCGGCGGTTCGTCTGCTGGCGGCCAGTTATGATAGGGCCTGATAGCCACATTCCCAGCTCGAGAGCTTCTGCGAACTGATCACTAATTAAACTACTACTCAACAGCATCAGAAACGAGGATAGAGTTATTTTCAAATACTTTTATCAGGTGAGCAGTGTGAGTAATGCGAAATCAAAAGTACTGGTCGCGGCTAAACCCTTTTCTTCGCCGCTAAATAAAACATAAGCTCCTGCTACTGAGCAGATGCTTTCCCGTGTTTGTGTCGGCGCCAATGGTCTTGAGCCACCAAGTTTGGCCGTCGTGCACGACCCCCCGAGCAATGTTCGTATCACTCCAGCATGGGCCCTACTCTGCAGGATCCACTCACGAAGAACGATCACAGTCGGCCAACCCAGTGGAGACTGGTATTCGACTTCAGCCTGTGGCCCTATTGGTTTTATCCATCGCGGTCAGATACACTTTTAATCAATTGTCTCGATACTCGAGCAATACCTAAGACCGCACGAACATACTATGCAGAAGCTGGCCTTAGCAATCAACAGGAGCTGCTACTGTTGTTGATTTCCCCGCTAAGTTTGATTGGGATTGGCCTGGCCTTGACAGTGTCAATGAAGCCCCAGTCACCTAAGGCCCCTACTTAGATTGAGGAATCTACTGGAGATAGAGGCTCACCCGCAATCGTGGAATCACCGACTCTGGTTAATATCCCGGCATCATCACCCGTGCACCTTGCTAACCAAGTCAGCGACTACAACACCAATGACAGCAATTGCTAGTTTCAGATGGAGACAGGTGATCGTCTTATAGGCTACAGATGCACGGTGAACCACAGAATCAACGACAATGAGGATCGTGTTTTTGATGTGGTCGAACCATCAGGCCTAAAGCGATCGGTGGTGCTCTGGGACAACACGGAAGTTGAGGTTTTTCTCCAAGGCAACCGCTAAATAGGTAAATAGAAGATTAAAGAAGATGGCGATGTTCGCATAACCCTTCCTGGTGGCATCTTTGCATTCAAGCCCCCGTTGTGAGTCATCTCCCAGGAACATTTCCCTGGCCCACTCGAAATGATCGGCCGGTGGCTTCCTCTATTCGTATCCTGAATGCATCAGCCTCCTCCCAAGATCCGAAGCTAGCCACCTGCAGCACGCCTTCTGTATTGATGTAGGCGTCACCACAATAACGACTGCGAACGGAATTCAGCAAAGATCCATCGGCTCCACCAAGCACTGGCCACCAGCGTCCACTTGATGAGCTTGACGATCCACAACTGGCAGAGTAGCCAAGGGAATTGCTTGATGACACCGAGGATGTTCGACCTCCACCGCTTTGATACAGGGCCAGCAAAATCAGTGGGCTGAAGAGAATGGCGAGAATAAGCAGAACAAGGGCAGGGTTAGCCTGATTCTTAGCTCGCTCAGTTGGCCACTCCGAGTACGGTTGGATTATGGGTTCAGCAGGCCCAGCATCCGTTGGTGAGTGCTCCTGATCAGATTCCAATGCATCCAGCCAGCGTTGCGCTTCATCGCCAGTAGAGCGGATGTCCTTTAAGGGCTGATCGGTGTTACTCAAAGCCCTGCCTGCTGATTATCAAACTGGGAAAATCCGCAGGCTGCGACAGCGGCGCGATAGTGCGGATCAAAACGATTCCAGCGGAAACTTCGGGGGTCATAGCGGCTGTGGCTGCGGTCTACGGCGGCATGGGTGGTGACCCGAGTCATTGGGATACCAAAGGCCGCCTGCCATAGCAGCACCTGCCCAGCGAGAGTCTTGTACTGAGCATCCGTGTAGCCGGAATGGCCGTCTCGATCATCACGTCCATCAGTAGGTGATACGAGGCTGACATGCAGAGCAATGTTATTGATTTATCCAACACTAGTAGGCTTGGTACGCTGAGTAAAATCTCCAAAGGCCGACATCCCGGCACCGTACGCCCGGTTCTCATCAGGAACGATGCGCAGCCTGCTGCCATCGCGATCGATCAGAAGGTGATAGCTGGCCTGATTCTCATCCTCAGGGTGGTTGGTCTGGAAGAAAGCGACTGTCTGGGGCCCACTGATCACCGTTTCATGGAGAACGATCATCTCGGGACTGGCCTTCAGGGGGCGCCCCCAGGCATCCCTCGCATCACGGTCACCGTAGTTGCTTGGATGTGCCGGAGCCAACTGCTCGAGCGGCATAGCCAGTTTTTTTGAACAAGCGCCCAGGTCATCTTTGTTGACAGGGATTAGCCCAGAATCGACCATTTCAACAATTAATGGAAGATTCTTGCTTACGTCATCTTTTCCTACGGCAAGCGGCATCTCCTGATTCTGTTTGTCTGTTGCTTGCCAAGGAAAGCGAAGTGATGTCGGCGAGCATCCGCATAGCGTAAGCAAGCCAAAAAGGAAAAGCCAAGTTTTGATTTGGGTCACATTTACTGCTTGCGGTAATCCCAGATTTTCCAGCGGCCGCCCTCTTCCTTCAGGGTGTATAGCCAGTTGCTTATGGACGACGAAGCCTTATTGCCGCGCGGCGAATGAAGAACTGAATCTTCGGATACCGATACCACAATCGATGGCATCGATGGCGAAGGCAAGAACCGAATCACATCATTAACCTTAATTGTAGCATAAGAGTAATAGCTATTGTTTTTCTTAAGCCATTCAATTGACCCATCCGTCTTGGTGAGATCAGTCCAGAGAGGGCCTGTTGCCACCACCTGACCTGCAAGCTCGGTATTAAAAGGAGATGCAAATATTTGAGGTTTCAAAGACAGCCACTCTTCCACAATAGCCCTAGCCTGAAGTTCGTTAAGACCAGATGGGAAAGGGGCAGGTGATAAGCTCGGCAGGGGCTGAGCCGGGGTTTGAGGCTCCAACGGCTGACTAGGCTGCTGCTGAGGCTGGGCTATCTGAGGAGCGGGGCGCTGCAGCAGAATCACCACGAGGCCCAAGCCGATTAGACCAACCGGAAAGCAGATCAGCAAGACCAGAAGGGCCTGCTGATTGCTGAAACCGCCACTGGAATCCTTCATGGTTGGAACTCCTCAGGGGGGGCAGCCTTGCCGGAGAGTGCAAGCAGTTGCTGGTAGCCAGCTGCAACGATGCAAAAACCAACAGGCACACTCACAAAGCCACCGACGAGGCAAGCGAGGTAACCCAGCAGCACAACCCCGAAAACGGCGAGCAGGAACAACGTCACATCAAACCAATGGGGCGTCACCAGCCTACGGCTGCTATTTAGAGCATCCACGAAGGACTGGGGCCGGTCCACCAGGGCCATGCCGGCAAAGACATAGGCCACGGCAAGGTAAACACCAGGTACGACAAAAGCGAGGAACCCGAGCAGAACGGCCAGGCCTCCGAACAATTGCAAGCCGATCAAATTGGGGACTTCAGTTACCTTGGCGAACAATTCGCCAAAAGCGAGGGTGCGACCACGCACCGATTGAAGCCCGCCATCCAGAAGGGCAATTGAGATCACCAAGCCAATGATGGCCTGCAGCAGAGCGATCCCAAAGAGTAGAACCGAAATGCCCCCGAGTGACTCCGGATTATTGGCGCCCGCGGCAATCAGCCCATATTGGAGTGCCTGCAGCAGGCCGAACACAACGGTCGCCAGCACCGTGAAGCCGACGAGCGTGCCAGCATTTCGGTTGAAGCCCTTCCATCCATCCCGAAAGGCTCGGCCTGCTTCAAAGGCGTGCGCGGAACCGGGCATGGGTAAGGAATCAGCCGTTTAAGACTGTAATCCAATGCCCCATGCGATCTCCAAATGCTTGAGGCCGTCGAAATGGCAGTCGACGCTAGCCGCTCAGAGCGCAAGCATCTCCATGCTTCCTCTGCATCAAACTTCCGCCCATGCCGCCTGGGATCTTCATCACGCCGGGGCCGTTGAGGATCTTCTCAGGGCCTACTTCCTCACCCTGCCCCAGGGGAAAAGCGTCGCACCACCGCGTCTTTTCATCTACCAAGGGAAGGCGTTCTCTAGGGCTTGCCCGAACTCGGGCATCGAATCCCCCGCCTATTGCCCCGGTGATCACACCGTTTACCTGGAAACCGGTTTAGGTGATGAGGTGGCGGTCAAACACGGAGACTTCGGGGCCCTTTCAATCATCGCTCACGAATTCGGTCACGCCTATCTGAGCAAGCTGGCCCGGCATCCGCAGGGGAAAGAGGGGGAATTGGCCGCGGATCGCTTTGCGGGAGGCTTCGCGCGCTACGTAAGCCGCAAAGGCCTGCTGGAGCAGGGCGATATTGACGAAGCGCGTGCCACCTTTGCGGCAGTCGGAGACCACGAGGTGTATCACCACGATCACCATGGCACCCCTGCAGAACGCCGTGCGGCCTTCGAGGATGGCTATCTGCAGGGCTTCCGGCTGCCGGATGAGGATGGCGCTAGCCGACCCCAGGCTCCGGCTCAGCCCAAGGCTGAACAGCCGCAACTCCTGCCCCCTGCAGCAGCACCGGCAGCACCACAATCTCAAGCGCTGCCTGTGCTAGGCCTTGGCCTGGCAGCACTGCTGGCAGTGGCGATCTTGGCCGGCGTGATCAGCCTGGTAGGCAGGGCCAGAGACGACGACTTTTGAGTTGAGCTCAAAGTAGGAGTAAGGTCATAGAGGCTAAATGCAGATTGCGGTTGGCAAATTTGCAACTAACACGACGAGCTTCTCGTCTCACCGCTCCTGCAGCAGCGGTGCTTGTATTGCTTACAGCTTGCCAACCCTCACAAAGCCTTCCCGACTGCGTAAGCGGTAACCCGGCCCCCACTCCTGCCCAGCAAGAGCTCTGGGGCAAGCCCAAAGCGGCCAGTTCTTTGCAGTTGGCCATCGATGGCAGCGGCTCGATGCTGGGGCTCACGGGTTCCCCCCAGTCCAGCGCCAGCTGGAAGGCGATTCTGAGGGCGGTCACCCTGGCGGCGGCCGGCAGCGGTGCAGGCCTGCAGGCCAGTCGGATTGGTGGCTCCACCACCCAACCAATCGGCAATACGATGCAGGCTGCCGAAAGCTGCTTCTTTTTGGGCTGTGGCGCTTTTGCGCCGGTCAGTTCAAACATTGACGCCCTCTGGAATGCACCGGGGCTCAGCTCTCAAACGGCCCCACTTCGTTTGGCCATCAGCGACCTGGAGGTAAATAACGGCGACATCGCCAGACTTGTGGGGGCGATCGAGCCCCACGTGCGACGCGGTGCCACGATCGCCATCCTGGCGATAAAGGTGCCCTTCCAAGGCCGAGTCTTCAACAGTGAAGGCCAAGTTATCCATGCGGGCATCGCCCAGCGGCCGATCTACCTGCTTGCCACAGGCCCTCGCGCGCAGCTGCATGCACTGATGAGCGACATTCGCTCCAAGTCAGCACTGGGCGGGGTGCCAACCGCATCAATGAAACTAACCTTCCTGGAAGACCAGGCCAACGCGCCCACTTTATTGGCTAAGAGCGTGAAGGGTTCGCCCGCCAACTCGCTCAGCAGCGGCCTGCCGGTGCAATTGGCGGGAGCGACCTACGGACCAGGCAGTCAAGCGGACTATCAACTAGCCAGGCTCTCTGAGAGAACCAACGCCGTTGTGTTGAGTAGCCGGCGAGAAGGAGCGATCACTGGCTCTCCGATGCCGGACATGGCCATTGCCCAGCTAGAAAGCCTGCCGGTGGGAGGGCAAGACACCAGCCTTCCTGCCGGAATCAACGTGCAGAGTTTCCAACTCGGTAACCAGGACCTCGCCCTCACCATCAGCATCCCGCCGGGCACCCCCAGCACCGCCCTGCGGGCCCAGGTGCCGCGCGGCCAACTGCCGGAAGCCTGGTGGATCGGTTGGAATCGACAAACGACATCAGCCGCCGCTGCTAAGGAACAGAGTGACGGCCTGCTTCTCTTGCTCACAAGCCTCAGCAAGCTGATGGTGGCCCCGGGCACCACTCCAGCCGCCGCCTTCTGCCTTGCATTCAACCCTGGCTGACACGCTGCCCCATCTCTATGAAGACAACTCAGTGGATCTTGCTCCTTGCCACCGTCGCACTAGGGGTGGTCTGGATTTTCATCGCCCAGAACTGGATCTTCCTCAACCTGTTTGCCGGGCTGCTCGTAGGCCCTGGCCTGGGAATGGATCTCAATAACTATCTCCAGCTCGGCAGCAGCCCCGCCTTTACGGTGCTCTGGGCTGGTTGCATGTCGGCCTTGCTGATTTGGATCGGTGTCACTTGGTCGGCCACACCGCGCAGCTCGGGCCAGACGCGGATGATGCAACCGATGTGGTGGATAGCTGCAGTTTTATTGAGCGTTTTCGGCTGGATCTGCCTCGGCTGGTTCACGATCTTCACCTGGCAGGTGAGTGGGTTGAGCCCGATTGATGGCAGTGGCATGAATTTCTACCCGGTGCCGGCTGGTGGCTGGATCCTGCTGATGGGCTTCGTTCTGCTGGACGTTGTGATCCTGTTCTGGCTGCCCACCCTGCTTGCCTCACCCCGCACCTACCGCCTCGTGGTGCCAGGCGCCGTGACCCTGCTGGGGAGCCGTTGAAATGAAACAGATTTTTGCGATCGGCGTCGGCGGCACCGGTGCCAAATGCATCGAAGCCCTGGTTCACCTGCACGCCTGCGGACTGTTGGCTGACCAGGATGGCAATCCCGCCAGACTCGGAGTCTTCCTGGTGGAGCCAGACCAGCAAAGTGCCCTCCTAGTGCGTGCCCAGACCGCAATCAACCGCTACACGGTGATGCGGCGTGCCGTCGGCCGCAACAGCGACCGCTTCGCGCGCGGTGAACTGAGGGACTATGGCCAATGGAGCCCGCTGAGCACATCCAGCGGAGCGATCAGCCTCGATCAGGTGTTCCCAAAGGCCGTGCTGCGCACCCAGGCACCAGGCGTGGCCGCCCTCTTCGATTGCCTCTTCCCACCGGAAGAGCAAAGCGCCGACCTGGAAGTGGGCTTCCGCGGGCGGCCGCCGATCGGCTCGGCCGTGATGAGCCGCATCAGCCTCGACAAGGAAGCCCAGGTGGGGCAGTGGCAGCAGATGCTCAGCGACATTCAGACCGCGGCAGGCAGTGGGGAGCCCCCCGTGATCCACCTGTTCGGCAGCGTGTTTGGCGGAACCGGCGCCTCCGGCGTGCCCACCCTGGGCCAGATGTTGAAGAACTGGCTGAAGCGCCAAGGCCTCACCAGCATTCAGGTGCAGGCCTCCTTGCTGCTGCCCTACTTCGATTTTGAGGGCATGGCCGATGACGACACTGGCGTGCATGCCGAGTCGCGCAACTTCCAACTCAATACAGACGCCGCGCTGCAATACCTGCGCAGCAGCGGCCGCGCATGTTTTGATCGCGTGTATCTGGTGGGGAGCGACATCAAGGCCCGCTATGGCTTCAGCATCGGCGGCACCTCCCAGTCGAATGCGGCCCATGTAGTGGAACTGCTAGCCGCTCTCGGCATCTGCCATCCCGGCCCCAGCAGCGATGGCTACGCCCATGTGCTCAGCCGCCGAGAACAGCAGAGCATCGGCTGGGAGGACCTCCCCGACAACGAGACGGTGGGTGAGGCCCTGGCCCGTGGGGCTCGCTTCGCCGTGGCCTGGCGCAACAACGTCAGCCTGGAGCTCAATGACGCCCAGAAGGTGCCTATGCGCACGTTCCTGAGTGGTGCGCCCTGGGCACGGCGTTTCTTTCACCCAGCCGGAGCCAGTGCCAGCCAGGGCGCCCGCCCCGGCATCCGCGACAAGGAGCAGCTAACGGTGCAGAGCGCCATCGATCAGTACTGCGACACCCTGCTGCAGTGGCTGAATCAGATCACCAGCAATCTCGGTAGCGGGTTCCGGCAAGAGCTGATGACCGCATCGCTGCTGGTGCCGAGCGATCGCTTTGAGAACAACCTCGGCCGGGTGGTGCAGGGCAAAGCACGCCCAAGGCGGGCGGAATCGGCCGACACGGTGGAGGCCATCAAGGTGCGCATGGACACCCTGAGCACGGACGAAATTCCACACCGCGGCATGGCCGGCCTTGCGGATTGCCTCTGGACCCTGGTGGCCTGAACCCTCACGACAACGCCTGATCCTCCCTGATACCAATGACCTCCTCCCAATTCCAGGACATCACCCAGGTCCCCTGGTTTCCCAAGACAGATCCACCGCTGGCCGGAGGTGCCCGGGCTGGAGAGTGGCAGGGGCGCGATCAGCAGAGCCTGGCGACGATCGCTAAGAGCCTGGTTTATGAGGTCTCCACAACCCGAGTGAACTCGCTGCCATCGCCGTGGTCGCGGGCGCTTCAGTTTGAGCAGGCAGTGCTGAATTCGCGCTACCCCACCCGCGATTCTCTGCTGGAAGAGTTGTTCGGCGGCATGGCCTGCCTGGGCCTCTGGGAGATGTTCGGTCTGCGGATGGATGCACAGCGGGTCGCCCTGCTGGATCACGCCGATCTGCAGGACGACGCAGTGGGTCCCTTCTCCCGCAGCCTGGCGAGCTCCCTCCCCGATGGCAGCACAGCGCTGTCACGCCAGCCCGACGGCCGCAACCCCTGGGAGGTTGTCTACGTTTTCACCCTGCAGAGCACCGTGGTGGGTTTCAGTTCCCCCAGCACACTGTTCTGCCCAGCAGTGCACCTGCCTCAGGCGATTCAGGGGATGGGTTGGACGGGCCAGGGCCGTTTCAGCAACCCGGTCGGGTATCTCGGCGCGTCCCAGCGCCAGGCTCTGGCCGACTGGTTCAGCCACGTGAGGAATGGGATGCTGAATGCCAAGGATCTCCAAAGCCAGTCCACGGCCGGGCAGATGGCCGAGGTGCTGGATCTCTTCATCAGCAGGCTCAGTGGCGGTCGCCTGAATACACCAACCCTCTCCGACAGAGGGCGGGTTGCCAACCTGCCCGCCAACCCAGTGGCCCTGGCCCTGCTCTCACGACCGGCCAAGGGTGGTGTCAGTGCGAGCCAGGCCACCCTCACGTTGGGGGACCGTCTCAAGGCGCCGTTGGCGGACACTCCCACGACCAAACCCGTGGTGCTGGTGGATCCAGACATGCCGAACAAGCTCGGAGTGAGTGCGGCCGATATCTGCCTCCATAAATCCGCCACGCTGGAATCGATCGGCTTTGATCCACAGCAGCTGGAGCGGCAGTACGGCCAGGAAATTAGCGTGCTCACGCTCGACGATATTTTTCTCGATGAGCTCTACCTGGTGGCTGGTGAACAGGCCCTGCTGAACTCCTGGCTCCCCAGCCGGGTCGATGGAGTGCCGCGGGTGAACGGCGAAGCGGTGACCCCACTACTCCCTCTACGGCCCGCGATCCGAAACCTTTTCAGCAGCCGGGAACTGGAGCAACGCTGTGAGCTGCGGGTGATGCAATCAAGCGTTAGCAGCGAACTGGAAATCCGGCTCAACCTGCCGATTGAGGGGCAACGTGATGGCTACCCGATATCCCGCACCTATCCGCTCAAGGAGCAGAACCTGGTGGCCGAGGATCTTCCGGTGATCACGCTCTGGCCGTATGTGAGTGATGAACGTTGGAGCCTCTACTACCTGTTCTGCGAAGACAGCCCAACAGCGCTGACTGTGGATGGTTTTCCCGACTACGACCGCAAACTCGGCCGCGATGGCCAACAGGTGGTGAAGTACTTCACCACCCGCCACTTCCCCGATCTGGTCCGGTTGAGCGAGCGCGGGCAAGACCGTGGGCTCCTGCCGGTGATACCGCCAGCCATCAGTTCCGACATGGGCACCCAGTGGCGGGTCGGCATCGACTTCGGCACCTCTTTCTCTAACTTCTTCATCGATGAAGGGGGCGGACCCGAGCGGCGCCATCTCGACACCCGGGTAATCACGCTCACCTTGTCGCAGAAAGAAGAACGGCAACGGTTGCTGAATCAGTACTTCGTGCCGGAGGAGATGCTTCCAAATGCTGAGAACGGCGGAAATCCACCAACAGCGACGGCGATCAGCCTGCGAGGCTGGCAGGAAGTCATCGGTCAGGTGCCGGAGCTGTTCCATGAGGCACGCCTCCGGGTGCCCAGCCCTGGCGAATTCGGCGGGGCTGAGCTGCGCACCGGCTTCAAGTGGGAGCAGATGCAATATCAAAAGCCATTCCTGAAGGAACTGGCCCTGCTGATCAGCTCCAATGCCGCGGCCAATGGGGCCCGGGAGTTGCAGTGGTCGGTGTCATACCCAAGCGCTTTCTCTCCCAATGAAGTGGCACGCTACCGCAGGGTGTGGGAGGAGCTGTGCGCCGATCTCAACAATCTGACCGGTTTGAGCCACGCACTCAACAACAAAGCTGGAGAGGGTGGTCTGCAAACGGAAGCAGTGGCCTTTGCCAGCTACTTCGGCAACTTTCAAAACCGCCAGATGGTTCATACCTCCTGTTTAGACGTTGGTGGAGGCACGACAGACATCTCGATCTGGCAGGACAACCGACTGATCCACCAGGTGTCAGTGCCTTTCGCAGGCCGCGACATCAGCTCACAGCTGCTGCGCCGCAAGCCTTCGTTCCTCAAATCACTGTTCCCCCCAAGCCTCACCGCTGACATCAGCAGTGATGAAGCGAAAGCCCGGCAGGACAGAAACTTCACCAGCCGCCTCGACAACATCATGCGCTATGGCTCCGGCGAACTGCTGGCAGGTCGGCTTGACATGCTCGTCAACCAGGAGTCGGCCCTACAGCAACCACTTCAGCAATTTCTGAGCCTGCTGGCAGTGAGCTTCGGCGGCATTTACCACTACCTCGGACAGGTACAAAGCGTACTGCGTGAGGAGGGAAAACTCACCCGCAACACGCCAACCCCGGTTTATCTGGGGGGCAATGGCGGCCGATTAATCAACTGGATTGATGCCAGCTCCCGTTTCCAGAAAGGCGGTGATCCAGATCGGTTGATGGAAACACTGCAGGTTAGGGCCTCTGGGTGTGAAATGGCCCATGCCTCCACTACGTTGTCTGATGCCTACAAAGATGAAACAGCTTGCGGGTTGATCAGTTCTGGAGTGAATCTGAACGGGGATTTTGATCCGCGCGATGACATCATGATCTGTGGATCCCAATTGGTGGTGAACAACCTCACTTTCAATGCCAGAGACCGTGTTGAGTTGCCACACACCATGGAGCGAATTGAGCGCTATGAACTTCCCGATCTCGATGCTGTGCGGGCCTTTGTAGAGCACTACGACGCCAGCATTGCAGAGCTACGAATCCGCAGCCTGCTGCCCATTCGCCAGCTCTGCAACCTAGAGACCCTCTGGGCTGAAGTGGAAACAGAAGTACGCTCCCTCTGCCTTGCGAAGGTAGGGAAGGAAGCCAGCGACCTCGAACCCGAGCCCGGGTTCATACTGGGATTACGGGCACTAACCAATACTCTAGGCCGGATTTGGGCCGAAGGATTTTGATTCCAATCCCCATGAAAACACTCACTCTGAAGCCACTCAAGCCATTATTGTTCAGCCTGGTACTGCTAATAGCCACAGTCCCAACCGCAATCAGGGCCGTGGCAAATCCTCCCAATGGGGGGGAAACAATACCCGACACCACACCGGCACCCAAGGCTGGGATGGGGATAACGGATGGGCAGATGGATGAGCTGGAGGGCAGAATCACCGAGCTTGAGCGGGAAAATATAGCCGCAGAAGAATCAGGTTTCTTCGGCATCTCCTGGGGGCTTTTACTGAAAGCAGGCAGCCCCCTGCTCGGCCTGATAAGTCTGTTGCTTGCGCTTGTTGCTCTTAGCCGAGTGAAGCAACAACGCGAGGAAGTGATGAAATTGAAGGGGAGATACCAGAACCTGCTGACGCGGCTCGGTGGCGTCGAAGTTCAAATGGAGCAGGAGAGGATGATCATTCGGAACCAGGCAATAGCTATATCAGCGCCGACAACCCTGGCTTCAACTCCAACCCCAACACCCCCTACCCAACCCTCCCG
Source organism: Cyanobium sp. BA20m-p-22 (assembly GCF_024346275.1). Taxonomy (NCBI): domain Bacteria; kingdom Bacillati; phylum Cyanobacteriota; class Cyanophyceae; order Synechococcales; family Prochlorococcaceae; genus Cyanobium; species Cyanobium sp. BA20m-p-22. The sequence goes on along the minus strand of NZ_JAGQCQ010000024.1, from coordinate 7,862 downwards.
GCCTATCGCTCAGCCGGCACCGGAGACAAACCCAGGCCCAGAACCCATTAGCAAAGCAACTCTCATTAGTGCGCTCAATACCGGCGACCGTCAACCAATACGTACAGCCGCCAGTGCTGAATTGAATATCACAAGTGAATCAGAAAATGCTCTGGCTATGGGAAAGGCAATCGCCACAGAATTGGAGGAAGTGGCTGGAGGAGGAAGCTATTGGCTGATCGCCGCTGAAGGCCAGGATTGGCTCTTTCCAACAGATCGAACCCTCAGGGGATTTGCTGCAGCGCAGCCATCAAAAGGGCTCTTCCACTACGAACAGCAGACCATTGCCCAACCCAAATTAATTGATCCAGCACTGCTGGAGAAGTGTGGAACATGTTGGCGCATTAAAGCAATGGGCAGGATAGCGATGCCTTGAGCGGAGCTCATGCATTGAGCTGATTAAGTTGTTGCTCTAGAAGCCTGATGCGTACCTCCAGGCTGCGCTGAAGGGGATCAGAATGCACGCCAAGCAAGCCCTTTTCCTTGAGGTACCAGCGCCTTCCATGCTCTACAACCGTAGCCATGCCAGGCCTCAACAAGTCAATCTCTGCGGGCAATGGTGCATCCATCTCAATCTCAAATAATCGACCAAGGCTCTCAATTTGCGCCTGCCTCTGTAGCATTCCCGGGCGAGGAAGCAACACCCACTCAGCATCTTGCGTTTCAATGATCCAGGTCGTGCTCTGGGCAAAGGCTTCGAGCTCCACCTCAGCGATCAAACCGCTGAGAGTTCGACCACTCACACTGCAGGCGCGCGCAAATGGCTGGAGCAAAGAAGGGGTATTCCGATAAACGTCAAGTAGCCCATCAACCGGCAAGTTAAGCGCAGGGATCAATAGGTCCTGCTGGTCAGGCCTGAGAGGTAGTTCGGGTATGAGCCGAGGGCCCTCAGATCTGATCAACTCCTGATCACGCAGATGCGAGAATTCTGCCTGTAGTTTGTCAACCCGCTCAGCCAGCTCACTAATGTCTGCACATACTTGTTCAAAGTTGCGAGTGATGCCCTCATTAGAATCCACAAAGCGAACGCTGAGCTGGCGTACACTCTTGAGAAGGAACTTTACTGAATCGATTAACTTATCGGCATCCATGGCTAGGAGTCTGAATTCGGGTTGTTTGTGCGACTAACCGATTGCTCAGCCTGTCGAAGTAACTGATCAAGTTCGTCATCCTGGGCTGAGGGCATCGACGCAGGAACGCTCTTCTGCCGGACTGTCGCCGACACCCGTGAGGAAGAAGCCGAAACACCCACCTCATTCATAGCAAAGCCCAGGCGCCGATTGGCCTGATTCAGAGCGTCTGGGAGTAGAAACAAATCCAAGACCTGTCCAATACCACAGAAACCAAAGGTAAAGAGCATCACCACCCCCAGCCCTGGTTGACCTAAATACATTCGCTGTACGCCACAAATTCCAACTAATGACAGAGCCCAAAGCGCATAGGCAAGCGCTAGATCCTTTTGTTCCGTTGCAGATCTCAATTCAAGCAGGCAATCATAGATTTAATTTTCCTAGCATATCGTGGATGCTCGATAAAAGCAAGTCGGTCAAACGGAAGCGGCCTCAGCACGGTCTTATCAAGAACCACTACGTTAGAGGAGGCAAAAATCACTAAGCCCTCCCACCGGCCAACAAACTCTTGGCAATCATGCCATTTATAGTTAAAAAACTTGGGGCTTGACGCTTGGCCTATCATAAAAGCATTAAAATTCTATCCCGATACCATGGAGCATAAAGAAAGCAACGCAGAGCTAAAAGATGTCATGAGAGAAGCAGATGACCTACTTGAGCAGCTTGATGCAAGCCCAGCCAAGCCGGGGCCGCCAATCCCTCCCCATAGACTGGAAACAAAGCAGAATTCTGGTCAAGAGCAGAATCCTCGAATGAAGACCGTCAGCAAAGAAATGCTGGCACGCCTAAAGGCAATTGACAAGCTTGCGTCTCAAGGCTACCAAGTAAGAAAGATCTGGGACGCGATTCCTGGCCTTGTTGGCTCATCCGGGATCGACAAATCAGTTTTGGTCTCAAGCCCAGCGGGCTTTTCCTGGATTGCCTTTTTCTTTCCGTTTGCGGTTTGCGCACAAATTAAAGAGTGGAGTTATTTCTATGTAGCCGGTTCATTGTTTCTGGCAGGATCGGTCTTTTACAGGGCCTCCGGGTGGGATCCATCGTATGTCATCAGCCTGGCAATTGCTTATCAGTATGGATTCTATTTCCCATATTTAAGATGGCTTTCAATTCAAAATAATAAGCCCGAGCTTGATAAAGGAAGCTCAATTATCTTGGGCCTTGTTCTGGGCTTTGCCTGTATAATTCCCTCAATGGTCTTTGAAGCTATTTTCATCAGCGATTAGCATTCACGACAATATCTAATTATGGCCGCTGCCAATGGCGGCAAAATCCTATTACAGGATGGAATAAGATAAGTAGGCTTCCTGTTACTGCATGATGGCGCCAGAGTGGGCTCTGTGGAAATACAATACATAAAGGTATTTTCGACTTACCTGGGCAAGACTCCCGCTGAGCCGCCAGTTGCGCATAGGCCAAGAGCTGAATGCCGGTCAAAGCGATCTAAGCAATTTCTAAACCTTTTTTTTTACTACGTTGCACAAGCGCCCAGCTGGAGGCAATCAACAAGGGCCTCTGCCTGTATCACGGGCTGGATCAAGAGGTGTGAGTCACGTCAGCCACGCCGACCAACAGGGTGTTGGGTGGGATCGGTGGGCGAAGGTTCAAGGCCCAGCATCCGGCGTACAAGCCGCTCGGCGTTTATGCCTCCCGGTAATGACGAGCCAGATGGTGGCTGGTCAGGGTTGCTGTGGATGCTGACAGCACACCTGAACCAGGCGGAAGTGCAGTAGCGTAACGCTCTAGGAATGAAAACCTGTTCCAGCAGTTTACGCTGCTGTGGATATGGTCTTACCAGGCGTTGCTCTCTGCGCCGTTTCCGTAATGGCATTGACTATATTTACTCCTATCGTAGTGCTGGCTTTGCTGATTGGGGCGGGAGGCCTAACACTTCCTCCGTGGGGGAATGCTGCTGATCAACGTGTTGCGCAGGCCACGTCGCTAGAAGATGCGGAGGGTTGTTGCCACGAAGGTGGAGCAGCTCGATGCGGAGGCTAGGCGGCTCCCCGAGTACGCCCCACAGCAGCTCGCCATCCGCCTGGCGCTTCACCAGCAGGCAGCCGATGAGGTCGGGGGCATCCAGCTTCGGCGGGGCGGGCGAAGAAGGGCTGGGGGAGGCGCTGGGAGGGCGTGGTGGCTATGGGAGTGGCTATGGGGATGAATGGAGGCTATTGGGAGGAATGAAGGGCATTACAAAGATAATCGGTAATACACAAGAGCGACCGAAATGCCTAGCTAGATTTTTAGCATTCTAAATCCAGTTAATGAAGATAACCAAAGTTTTCATGGGCTTCAGCGCTGTCTACGGGCTCGCCCTGTCCCTTCTATTTGCTTGGGCTCTTTTCTTCCAAGATATGCCCGCGCTGGAGAAAGCGGTCAAAGCCAACGCGCCACACGCCGAAATGAGACACCGTATAAATGTCTTTGCAGATGGAGTGTGGTTTCTACTCGCAAATATAATCGTAATCAATAGCGTCGCCGCCATGAGCCAAGCAGGAAAGAAGAATGACTAATCAGGCGAATGAGATTCAACCAGGCAATAAATCGGGCGAGAAGCAGCTTGAATTCACCAAAAAGGGAAAGCTTCTTGCCGTATTTGGGGGCATCCCCAGTGGTCCGCTTGGTATGGCTGTCTCACCAGCAGCCCTTTGCCTGATAAGTCGCTTTACACGCGAGAGCGGGCGGAAAACCAATAGATTTCTGATTTGGTCCCTACTTGAAATACCAGCCTTTTTTACGCTCTGGTTTATTCAGATTTCGGCAATACTCATTTTTGCTGCAATCTCCTGTGGCGACAAACCAGGATGCATGCAAGGCGGGGCTGGCTGGGAAATGACACCAGCAGGCAGCCAATGAGCTCGGTGGCGACGACCTTGGCGGGGCGGGCGAAGAAGCAGTGTAGAAGGTGTAGGGAGAAGCGGTGGCGATGGGGGTGGCTTTTGGAGAAAGTTATTTACAATCTTTTATCACCCAATCCGCTGCCTCTTTGTCCCCTAACGATGATGCGGATCGCCAGTTGGCACAGGCTTTTGAATAATTACGCACTCTCTGGTATGCATTGCCAAGATTTTTATATGCAATTATGGCTTTTGGGTTAAGAGATATTGCTTTATTGTAATCACTTATCGCCTGGCTGTCATCTCCTAATACTGCCTTGACATAGCCTCGATCAATATAATACGCATAGTCCCTGGGATTAAGCGAAATGGCTTTATCGAAATCAGTAATTGCTCCATTTTTATCACCCAAATTATCCTTTGCATTCCCACGATTGTAGTAGGCGCCATCAAAGCTTGGATTGATCTCAATAGCTTTGCTACAGTCAGCTATTGCCCCATACTGGTCGCCTTGTTTAATTTTTGCGAAGCAACGATTAGTGTATGCATAATACTCCTTAGGATTTGCAGCGATAGCTTTATTAAAGTCTATAATTGCTCCATTCACATCTCCAATCTTAGATTTTTGAACTCCTCTGTTGGTGTAGGAACTTCCAGTCGGTTTCAGGCTAATTGCTTGATCCAAGTCCGCAATGGCTCCGTAGTGATCACCTAGATCATCCTTGGCATATGCGCGATAGAAGAATGCGTCTACACTTACCTGCGCGGCAAGCACTTGATTTGACAGCCGTATGACTTCCTGCTCCCTCCCCTTCATGCCTAATAATGCCTTGGCTTGTGCCAAATAGTCATCAGCCGATGTCGCCTGAGTGGATGAAGCAACTACAGCTCCGCCTGAGGCAAATTGTTTGTAATAACTTATTGGCACGCCTTGATTAGTGCCTGTTGCAACTGCTTTGCCACTGCTTTCACTGATTTGGTCTGCTTTTTCTGCTTTGCCGTGAATGCCAACAAGCTGCCCCTTTGCATTGAGCACAGCACCCCCACTCACTCCTGCAAGCGTTTGGTTGTCATAAAGCAGTTGGTATCCATCAGGTATTGCAACCGTCGCATTGGCAATCACATCTCCTTTGATAAATCTCAGAAGCCGTGTAGGTACGGCTGAGCTTGGCAGTGGGAATCCCGATACCCAGACCGGATTTCCCATTGAAACGCTCTTCACATCACCAATTTGTGCAACCTCATAGGTGTTGGTGCTTATAAAGGTCAGCACCGCCAAATCCACTTCACCCAACCTTTTTATGCTTCCTTGCTCTAGTTGTTGCCTAGAGCCATCGTGCACAAAGATATCCAACTCTTCTCCCTTACCCTGCCCGCTCACCACGTGCCAGGCAGTCAGCACCGTGTAGCGGGTGCCGTCACGCTTCACCAGCACCGCTGACCCCTGCGTGGTACCTTCTATCCGCACCGTGATGGCTTGGGCGACCTTGGCGACGGCTTCTGAGCTTTGTGCCTGAGCGGGTGCCTTGGAGACCAGCAGAGTGGCGCTGACTACCGCTGTGCTCAGTAGCGGCGGTGGATCAGCGGGCAGCAGCAGAGCGGCAACCAGAGCAGGCAGGCGGCGCATCTGGGGTAAGGGTGCTGGATTGGTTGAGACTACGCCTGCCTCCTGGCTCTGGCAGCAGGAGGAACGGGGCTTCTGCACTGGGTGCAGCTGCTGGTGACACCAGGGCTACGGCTGCACCACTGATTTGTCCAACCGCCCCATCTCAGCATGTAGCCCTTCTTGGGCGTTGGCAGGCTGCTGCGAAGAAAAATCAGGGAAATCGCTTGCGGTGGCTTGAATGTTGGCTGGCCGCTCTTCTACCAACACTGAAATCTCAAGTCCAGCCTGAGGTCACTGAAGTCAGAGCTCGCTTCACGCAGTGATGAATGCCATAGCTCACATACACGGAAAACCGCCCAGGCTCCCCAAACAGGGTTTCGTTGCTGGGAGTGCGGCGGCGGAAGCCGTGGCAGGCGGGGGTCGTCATGCGAAGACGCCTCCGTTTTCATAATCACGCCCCACAGCAACTCCCCGGTGGGTTGGCGTTTCACCAGCAGGCAGCCGATGATGTCGGGGGCGACGACCTCGGCGGGGCGAGAATTAGGCAACGCGCCCACCTACCTAATTGTCGCCGCGCAAGCAGCGTGGCGCCTACTTCCTAATTGCGGTGAAACACAGTCGCCGCAGAGTCTCCCAGGTGATCAAGGACCGCCTGAGCTATGGCCGCAAGGCGCCTTGGCAATCCAGCAACCGTGAACGCAAACCCAGTCGTGACCTCACCTGGACGCTGCGGGGAGGCCCGCCCCGGAGTGGGTGATGGAGAACTGGCCGGGAAGTGCCACGATCCTGGCGGTGCGCTGCAAGGGCACCCGTGATGGCAAACCGGTCGATGAGATCCGTTACTACGTCACGAGTTTGCGCACCAGTGCACGGCGACAATTAGGTAGGCTGTCACTGCTGGGCTGGCGAGAGCCGCCTCAGGCACTAAGTTATGCACGACTTCTAATGAACCCTAGGAGTGTAGGAGGTGCGAGGAGGGCTTGGTGGCTATGGGGGTGGATTGGTTGATGAGTGAAGGCTATTGCAATGGTGAGAGACGCGCTTACAATTGGGAAGGTGCTGCGACCTCAAATGAAAACGGTTCTGAAGGCATACCTTTACGTATCCATTGCAATAACGACAACCGCAGTAGTAGCGTGTTTTATCTGGTATAAGCAAGAGTATGACTTGGCTTACAAGCTAGACAAGGGTGGAGAGATTCAACGAGCAGAAATCCATCGCACCAACTCTCTATGGCTTGGGCTCTGGGGCGGTGTCTATGGACTCACTGGGGTCACAGCAGCAGCGGCTCTACTCAAAGATGGGAGTAAAGAATGAAGACCCTTGCACGAAGCAAGACAGGAATCTTCCTGGCGATAGAAGGTGGCATTGTTGGCGGTCCAGTGGGCATCGCCTTGTCCACCGCAACATTAGCGTTTGTCAACTCTATTACAAGGAAACAGGGCGAAAAGACAAATAGATTTCTAATCTGGGCGATTCTTGGGGCTATTGGAGCGCCTATTAGCCTGATTTTATCTCTGATGACATGGATAATCGGACCTTGCATAATCCAGCCGTCGTCGGATTATTGCAAAAATGGCATTGAGCTGCCCACCCCCAACTAAAAGGGGTAGTACCTGCAGGGCCTAATTGTAAATAACAGAGACATCGAGGAAATCAATAGATTAGTAGCTACGCTCTGGCAATACCCATCCGTTTCCACGATCGCACCCAACAGCATGACTCCACTGGGTTGGCATTTCACCAGCAGGCAGCCGATCAGCTCGGAGGCAACCTGCTCGGCGGGGCCGGGCTGGCGAAGAAGGGCTGGGGGAAACTGGGAGGTTGTTTGATAGGTGAGGTGGCTATGGGAGAGGATTGGGTGAGGGTTGGCGGAGGCGAAAAACACCATTTATACTGCTATAAACACTTACACACGCCACCGAACAAAACTCATGACAATTAACAGGAAATGTTCTTCTGCGCTGCTTGTTTTGATTACAAGCAGCATTTTTCTTTGCGAAAAAGCTTACGCATGGAAGACTGAAGGGCTCTGGAGTACGGCCAAATTTAATTGCTCGAGCAACCTCGTAAAGATTGGAGTAGACATGAAAAGCGGAATTGGAGGAGGCGATGCCTCGCCTGTCAGAAATGCGTATATGACTGTCAATGGAAAAAATGAAAGAAGCGTGGATAGTTGGGGGGGAAGTATGGATTCCGTGAAGACAAATTACCACAACCATACTCATGTCACGAACAGCAGTAGTGGAACTT
>NZ_JAGQCQ010000239.1:0-5819 GCF_024346275.1 Cyanobium sp. BA20m-p-22 | reverse complement strand
TAAGCGGCCGGTTCTCCACCCAAGGGCCGGCGTTGCCGCTCGAGACGGAGCCCCAGAATTGGCAGTGATTTCAGCAAGGGTTGCCATGGCTCCGACCCAACCCCTCCGGGTTGCCAGCAGGAACGGCCCTCCGCCGGCCATCGGGGCCCCGATCCTGGGCCTGGCCGCCCTGGGAGCCCTGGCGGTGATTCCCCTGGTGGCCCTGGCGGCGATCCCCCTACTACTGGCCACCTTGTTCGCCGTGGGCGGGGTGGTGGCCTTCGTCCTCAGCGTCTGGGCGCTGATCGAAGGGCTGGCCGCCTTCGAGCGCTGGATCGAGTCCGACCGCCGCTTCCGGCAGTGAGGCGCGGACATCGCAGACCCTGGAGCGCGCCGTGAAGGGGATCTGGGTGCTCGGCGACCAGCTCTCGCCAAGCCAGGCGGCCCTCGACAGCCTCGCTCCGGCAGAAGCAAGGGTGCTGCTGATCGAAAGCACTTCGGTGCTGCAGCACCGCCGCTACCACCGCCAGAAGCTGGTGCTGGTGTGGAGTGCCATGCGCCACTTCGCCACCGAGCTTCGCCAGAGCGGCTGGAGCGTGGACCACCGCGAAGCCTCCACCTTTGCCGATGCTCTACAGAGCTGGATCACGGAACAGGGCATCAGCGAACTGCATCTGATGGAGCCGGCCGAGCGCCCCTTCCGGATGGCGATCGAGCGGCTGGACCTGCCCGTGCCGTTGGTGTGGCATCGCTCCAACGCCTTCCTCTGGAGCCGGGAGGAATTCGCGGCCTGGGCCCAGCCCTACAAGCAGCTGCGCATGGAGCTGTTTTACCGGCAGGGCCGCAAGCGTTTTGGCGTGTTGATGGGAGACGACGGCCAACCCCTCGGCGGCCAGTGGAATTTTGATCACGACAACCGCAAGGCCCCGCCCAAGGGTCTGGTAGGGCCAGAGCCCTTGTTATTCCAGCCCGATGCAATCACCCGCGCCGTGATTGCCAAGGTTGACCAGCTGGCCCAGGAGCTTGAGGCCTCTGCTGAACCTGGTTTACCAGGGATTAATGAGCCGTTCGGCTGGGCAGTTACCCGCAGCCAGGCTCTGGCGGTGCTGGAACATTTCATCGATACGCGGCTCGATGGCTTCGGCCCGTTCCAGGACGCCATGGTCAGCGGCCAGCCCACCCTGTGGCACGCCCTGCTCTCCCCTTATCTCAACATTGGCCTGTTGCATCCGCTTGAGGTGATCCGCCGGCTGGAGCAGGCGGGCCTGGAGCGGGGCACCCCCCTGGCCTGCCTGGAAGGAGTAATCCGCCAGATTCTTGGCTGGCGCGAATACACCCACGGCCTCTACTGGTGGTTCGGACCCGACTACCCAGCTCGAAACCACTTCGGCGCCGATCGTCCTCTGCCCGGCTGGCTGGAGCAGCTGGGCGGCAGTGGCATGGCCTGTATGGACACCGTGCTGGCCGAGCTCGAGGTCAACGGCTACGCCCACCACATCCAGCGGTTGATGGTGCTGGCCAACTACGGCTTGATTGCCGGCCTCGATCCTCAGGCCTTCACCGCCTGGTTTCACCGCATGTTCATTGACGGCTACGACTGGGTGATGCAGACCAACGTTCTCGGCATGGGGCTGTTCGCCGATGGCGGCCTGCTGGCCAGCAAGCCCTACGCCGCCAGCGGCAACTACATCAACCGGATGAGCACCTACTGCAAGGGCTGCCGCTACAACCCCAAACAGCGCACGGGCCCAACGGCCTGCCCTTTCAATACCCTCTACTGGGACTTTTTAGCCCGCCATGCCCAGGAGCTGCGCCGCAACCCCCGCATGGCCCTGGTGATGAAGCAGCTCGAGCGGATCCCCGACGACGAGATGGCGGTGATCAGGGCTGCTGCTGCCGAGGGGGCCAGGAACCTATCTTGATGGATGCCCAACCAACCCCCGCCATGCCCCTGCTGGCCATGAGTTGGCCCCCGGAGGCCTACCTCTGGTTCAAGACCCTCCACATCGTGGGGGTGGTGGTGTGGTTTGCCGGCCTGTTCTACCTGGTGCGGCTGTTCATCTACCACCGCGAGGCTGGGGAGCTTGATGCCCCCTTGAGGCAGGCCTTTGAGGACCAATACGCGCTGATGGAGCGCCGGCTGGCCAACATCATCACCACCCCGGGCATGGTGGTGGCCGTTGTCTGTGCGGCGGGGCTGCTGAGCGTCAACCCGACCTGGCTGCAGCAGGGCTGGATGCACATCAAGCTGGCTTTCGTGTTGGCACTGCTGGCCTATCACGCCTTTTGCTATCGGTTGATGGGCCAACTCAACAGGGGAGCCTGCAGCTGGAGCCCCAAGCAATTGCGGGCCTTAAACGAGCTGCCCACCCTGCTGCTTGTGGTCGTGGTGATGCTGGTGGTGTTCAAGAACCAATTCCCCACTGGTGCCGCCACCTGGTTGGTGGTGGCCCTGGTGGTGTTCATGGCCGCCTCAATTCAGTTTTATGCCCGCTGGCGGCGCTTGAGAGCTGAAGGGCTGGCTGCAAATGGCTGATGCGGGCACGCCACTGCACCCCCTGCGCCCGGTGCTGGAGCAGATCACTCCCACCTGCTGCCCGGGCAGGGTCAACTTTCACTGCCACACCACCTTCAGCGACGGGAGTCTCAGCCCTGACCAACTTGCTCCGAGGGCCCTAGAGCTGGGCCTGGAACATCTGGCGATCACAGACCACCACAGCATCGCCGCCCATGCCCCCGTCGCGACGTTCTTTCGCGCCGTAGCCGATAGCGGCGGGCAGGTACCCAGGTTCTGGCGGGGAGTCGAGATCAGCTGCCTTCTGGAGGGCTGCCTGGTCCATGTGCTGGCCCTGGGCTTCGGTGAAGACCATCCCAGCCTGGAGCCCTACCTGCAGGGCCACGCTGCGGTGGGGCCAGCGCTGCGGGCCGAGGCCGTCCTACGGGCCGGCCAACAGGCGGGAGCCCTGATGCTGCTCGCCCATCCAGCCCGTTATCGGATCCCGTTCAAGTGGCTCATCAGTGCGGCCGATCAACTTGGCTTCGATGGGGCTGAGGCCTGGTATGACTACGAGCAAAACGACAATTGGACCCCTACTCCCATCGTCTGCGAAGCAATCGCAGCTGAGCTGCGGGAGCGGGGCCTATTGATGAGTTGTGGCACCGATACCCATGGCTTGACCCTCCACGGCCGCTAGGGTCATGGGCAGCCTTCACCTGCCGCACGATGGGTCTGTTCGATCGCCTGCTTGCACCCCGCGGCAGCACCCCTCCCGCCAACAACACTCCCGCCAAACCCAAAAAAGAAGTTGAAAGCTTCTTTCTCGACGCCGATGCCTCCAGCAGCATGGGCAACGTCGACTTCATGCGGCGCTCCAACACAATCCGGCACACCTTTCCAGGTACCGCTGACAGCCCGGGTAACAAGGAGATGATTGCCGAGGTGGCATCGATGGAGTCCAAGCTGGAAATGATGTCTGAGGGTTTGGCCGGCATCAGCAGCCAGCCGGAAACCGTTGACCTCAGCGGCGGTATCCCCAAACCGGTCAAAAAGACCTTTGCCCAGACCATGTCTGCCGCGGAGCTCGAGCAACGCAAAAAGGGATCGGCCTTTGGCGTCAATGTGCCTGGGGGGCCGGCGGCAATCAAACAGGAGCAGGAGCGCTCGGCCAGTGCCCAGGTGCCCAGCCAGCCCCAGATCAGCAAGCAGGCCTCCGGCAAGGCTGGCGCAATCGACCCCTTCAAGCAAATGGTGCGCGATCTGAACAGCTGAGCTGGGTCTAACCGGGCTGATCAGCCCTGCTCAATCTTCGCTTCACTTGTCAAAACCAGCTGGCGCAGATGTTCCAGCTGGTTTTGATTGGCCCCCTCCCACAGGCCCCGGTGATGGGCCTCCAGCAACCGCTCAGCCATATCGCGCAGGGCCCAGGGGTTGGCTTGCTCCAGAAAGCTGCGCACCGACCGATCCCCTAACCACTGATCGCAGATGGCGCCGTAACCCCAATCGGGAACGCAACCGGTGCTGGCGTCATAGGCAAACAGGTAATCGAGGCTGGCGGCCATTTCGAAACCACCCTTGTAGCCGTGCTGCTGCATGGCCCCAATCCAGCGGGGATTGAGCACCCGGCTGCGCAAAACCTTGTCAAATTCCCGCTCCAGGCGGTGGAGCCTGGGCCGGGCCGAGCGGGAGTGGTCGCCAAACCAAAGGGCCGGCCGCTGGCCGGAGACGCGCTCCACGGCGGCGCTCAGGCCCCCCTGGAATTGGTAGTAGTCATCGGAGTCGAGTAGGTCATGTTCCCGGTTGTCCTGGTTGTGCAGTACCACCTGCACGGCGCCCAGCCGCTGCTCGAGGCCGGCCCGATCGGCCCGGGCCTCGATTCCAGCCTGGCCGTCATAACGCCAGCTGCTCCAGTTGAGAAAGGCGTCGCCGAGGTCGCCGCGATCTTCCCAATGCCCCCCATCGATTAGCCCCTGCAGGCCGGCTCCGTAGGCGCCTGGGGCGGAGCCGTATACCCGGGCGCTATGGCCCTCGCGTCGCCAGGCGGCGGCAAGGGGATTGTCGGCATCCGCCTCCTCGAGGCGGGCCACCAGCTCGGTAGCCCTATTGACCCAGGCGACCAGCTGGGGAAAGGCATCCCGAAATAGGCCGGAGATACGCAGGGTCACATCCACCCGCGGACGGCCCAGCAGGGAAAGGGGAATCACCTCCAGATCCACCATCCGCCGGGTGGGACCATCCCAAACGGGTCGGACCCCGAGTAGGGCAAGGGTCTGGGCGATGTCCTCGCCGCCATTGCGCATGGTCGCCGTGCCCCACACGGATAGGGCCAGGGTCTGGAGGTGTTCGCCCTGCTCCTGGAGGTGGAGCTCAAGAAGCAGCTCGGCACTGCGGCGGCCCAGGTCCCAGGCGGCCTCGGTGGGCAGGCCGCGCAGATCCACGCTGTAGAAATTGCGCCCTGTCGGCAACAGGTCAGGTCGTCCCCTGGTGGGCGCGCCGGAGGGCCCCGCCGCAATCCGTTTACCGGCAAGACCCCGCAGGAAGGCCTCGCGTTCGGCTGGAGCGCAGGCCAGAAGGCGGGGCAGCAACTCCTGGCGAAGATGCTGCAGGGCCTTTGCCTCGGCAGCGCCGCCAGGCTCCTGCCTTTTGCCTTCCAGCTCCAGCTGTACCAGGGCCAGGGCCCGAGCTTCCAGCAGGGCCGTTCCGTCGCCGACCCGTCTGGGGGTCTGGCCACCGAAGGCGGCCAGGAGGCGCTGTTGGTCTGCCAGATCGAGGGGCATGTCGTCCCCATCGGCCCAGGGATCAAAGCCCAACTGGAGATCGCTTGCGAGGGCCTGGGTGAGCCCGGGTTGCTGGGCCAGTGGGCAGCGGGCCAGGCAGAGTAGGAGCTCGGTCAACTTCGCCTGCTCCGGCAGGGTGCCATAGGTGTGGAGCCCTAACCGAATCTGGGCCTCCTTGAGTTCGCACAGGTAACCGTCGGCAGCATCGAGCCGCCCATCCAGCTCCAGGCCTGCGCCCAGCGGAAGCTGGAGGCTCTCAAGGCGCTGGGCCAGTTGCTTGCGCAGGGGACCAGCGCGCTCGCTACCCAACTGGGTGGCCTCCCAGTACTCATCCAGCAACACCTCGAGCAGTTGGAGCTCACCGTGGAGGCCGGCCCTTCCCAGCGGGGGAGTGAGGTGGTCGAGGATCACGGCCTGGCTGCGGCGCTTGGCCTGGGAACCCTCACCAGGGTCGTTGACAATGAATGGATAGAGATGGGGCATGGGCCCGAGGGCCAGCTCGGGGAAGCAGGCGCCACTGAGGCCCAGCCCCTTGCCTGGAAGCCATTCCAGGTTGCCGTGCTTGC
>NZ_JAGQCQ010000238.1:0-5836 GCF_024346275.1 Cyanobium sp. BA20m-p-22 | reverse complement strand
ATTCCGCCACCCACTTCTGCGGCTACCGCAACTTCGACTGCCCCGACCTCTCCCGCAACTGCTGGTGGGTGGCGATCCTGAGCTTCGGCGAGGGCTGGCACAACAACCACCACGCCTTTCCCCATTCGGCCCGCCACGGCCTGCGCTGGTTTGAATTCGACATCACCTGGCAGCACATCAAGCTGCTGCGCTCCCTGGGCTGGGCCAGGCGGATTCGGGAGGCCAGCTACCGGTGATTGTTCCACTAGCGGAAATCGTTCCACTAGCGATATCCCCCTAGCGATGATCCTTCAGCTGCTGGCGGATTGCGGCGGCCAGATCCAACTGGGCCCCGGCCGCCCCACCGCTCAGGCCCAGGTCGGCGGCCTGTCTGCGCAGCACCTCGAGAAACTGATCCGCCTCCAGCTCTCCCTCGCCGGTGGCCCCGAGCCGGGCCAGGGTGCGGCGCAGATCGGCGAGTTCGCTGTCTAGCTCTGCCGCCGAAAAATCCCGCTGGCCCGCCATCACCTCGGCAAAACGCTGGCGCCGCTGGCGCTTCTCCACCGGATAGGCCTCCATCAACTGGTCGCGGCATAGGCGCCAGGGCCTGCCCGCAGTCAGCAGCTGGGCCAAGGCCGCACTCAACGGCCCAGCCTCGGCATCGGCGATGCGCAGGTCGAAGGCCTGCGGCGGCTGGCGCAGACCAACAAATACCTCCAGCAGCTCGCCAGGACCCAACACCGGAGCCCCCTCATCTTGGACCGGCAGGGCGGAGGCCTCCAGGGTCGTCACCAGCTCGGGGCTGTCTACCAGTTGCAGGCGCAGGCCTTCGCCGAGCTCTCCGGCTCGGCCATCGGCGGCCAGCAGCTGGTTGATCCGGCCCAGGGCCAGAAACACTTCCGGGCCTGGGGAGGCGAGCTTGCCGTTGCGCAGCATGGAGAGCTGGGAGCCGTGGATCCGGCCCAGATCCAGGGCCTCTGCCAGGGCCGGCAACACCCGGTGGGACCAGCCGTTGCGCTCGTGCCAGACCTTGATCAGATGGGCGAAGGCAACCCTCCCCGATGCGAGTTCCTCCCGATAACCCACCTGATCCGGATTCGTATTGCTACTATTGTAGTCATTCAATCGGAGCCTGGGCCCTATGGCCGCACCAGCAAAACCAGCCAGCCAGCGCCTGGCCACCCGCCGGCCGGCCTCGATCAGCCGGGGGGTCAGCGGCCAACGGCGGGCCCAGGCCCTGCACCACTCCCGCCACGGCGAAGCCCCAGCCAGCAACGAGCCCAAAAGCACCGGCTTGGTCACGATCGGCTTCATGGCGGCCATCCATGTACTGGCATTGGTGGCCCTGCTGCCCCAGTTCTGGAGTGGGCCCGCCCTGGCCAGTTTCCTGGTGCTCTATTGGCTCACGGCCTGCCTGGGCGTGACGATCGGCTACCACCGCCTGCTCTGCCACCGCGCCTTCCGGGTGCCCAAGTGGCTGGAGCGCGTCTTCGCCACCTGCGGAGCACTGAGCTGCCAGCACGGCCCCCTCGACTGGGTGGGCCTGCACCGCCACCACCACAAGTTTTCAGATACCCAAATGGATCACCACACCAGCCTCAAGGGCTTCTGGTGGAGCCACATGGGCTGGATGCTGGAGGCCATCCCCGCCATGGCGGCGGTGCCCCGCCTCACCGGCGACCTGGCCAGCGACCCCTACTACCGCTGGCTAAACAACTACTTCCTGCTGTTGCAATTGCCGCTGGCTGCCCTGCTGTTCTGGATCGGCAGTGTCACCGGCGCCGGTGGCTGGGCCCTGGTGCTCTGGGGAATCCCCCTGCGCCTGGTGGTGGTCTACCACTGCACCTGGCTGGTCAACTCGGCCACCCACCTCTGGGGCGAAGTGGCCCACGCCAGTGGTGATGGCTCCCGCAACAACCCCTGGGTGGCCGCCCTGACCTTCGGCGAGGGCTGGCACAACAACCACCACGCCTTCCCCCACTCGGCCCGCCACGGCTTCGGCCGCCAGATCGACCTCACCTGGCAGCACATCCGCCTGCTGCGCGCCCTGGGCCTGGCCACCGCGGTGCGGCTGCCGGCTGCCGCCAACCCCGGCGCCCGCACCCTGGCGTAAGCTGGCCGATCGGCTCTCCGCCAACCCCCCCCCGTTCGATCCCATGGCCAAGCGCGTTCAAGTCGTCCTCAACGAAAACGTTCTGAGCCTGGGTAAGGACGGTGACCTGGTGGAAGTGGCCCCCGGTTACGCCCGCAACTTCCTGGTGCCCACCGGCAAGGCCGTGCCCGTCACCGCCGCCGTGCTGCGCCAGGTGGAGGCCCGCCGCGCCAAGGAAGCCGAGCGCCAGGCAGCCCTCAAGGCAGAGGCCGTGGCCTTCCGCACCGCCCTTGACACCATTGGCCGCTTCACCGTCAAGAAGCAGACCGGGGGCGATGACGTGCTCTTCGGCACCGTGACCAACGGCGACGTGGCCGAGGCCATCGAAGCTGCCACCAAGAAAGAGGTGGATCGCCGCGACATCACGGTGCCCGATATCCACCGCACCGGCTCCTACAAGGTGCAGGTGAAGCTGCACCCGGAAGTGGTGGCGGAGATCAACCTGGAAGTGGCGAGCTTCTGAGCGCCGTCCCCCTCGCCCTAAGTGGGCGATTGCGGGGATCCGGTGCAAACTGATTGCCCCGGGCGGAGCACCGGCCCCCTGATCAGCTCTGTGCATCCCCCTTTTCCGCCTGCTTTTCGATGGTGAACGCGGCCCTGGCCGGAGCAGACGAACCGCTAGAGCCCAGGCCAGCCGGGCGGCGGCGCCTGCGCGAGGAGGCCAACTTCGAGGCCCTGCCCGATTCGATTCCACCCCAAAACCTGGAGGCGGAGGAGGCGGTGCTGGGCGCCATCCTGCTGGATCCTGACGCCATCGGCCGGGTGGCAGACGTGCTGCAACCGGAGGCCTTTTATCTGGGCGCCCACCGCGAGATCTACCGCACGGCGGTGATGCTGCACAGCCAGGGCAAGCCCACCGACCTGACGGCCATGTGCGCCTGGCTGGCCGACACCGGCTCCCTCGAAAAGGCGGGCGGCCAGGGGCGGCTGGTGGAGCTGGTGGAACGGATCACCTCCACCGCCTCGATCGACCAGGTGGCCCGCCTGGTGATGGACAAGTTTCTGCGGCGCCAGCTGATCCGCTCCGGCAACGAGGTGATCCGGCTCGGCTTCGACCAGAGCAAGCCGATGGAGCAGGTGCTCGATGAGGCCGAGCAGAAGATCTTCGCCATCAGCCAGGAAAAACCCAGCACCGGCCTCACCCCCACCGCCGAGATCCTCACCAGCACCTTCAACGAGATCGAGAGCCGCTCACTCGGCACCTCCGTTGCGGGCATCCCCTGCAACTTCTACGACCTCGATGCCATCACCCAGGGCCTGCAGCGCAGCGACCTGATCATCGTGGCCGGCCGGCCGGCCATGGGCAAAACCTCGATCGTGCTGAACATCGCCAAGAACGTGGCCCAGCTCCATGCCCTGCCGGTGTGTGTGTTCTCGCTGGAGATGAGCAAGGAGCAGCTCACCTACCGGCTGCTCTCAATGGAGGTGGGCATCGAGAGCGGCCGGCTGCGCACCGGCCGGTTGCAGCAGGAGGAATGGCCCCTGCTGGGCCAGGGCATCAACAGCCTGGGCCAACTTCCTCTTTTCTTAGACGACAAGCCCAATACCGGCGTGCTGGAGATGCGCTCCCTCTGCCGCCGGCTGATGGCCGAAACCGGCAAGGAGCTGGGCCTGATCGTGATCGACTACCTGCAGCTGATGGAGGGCTCCACCCCCGACAACCGGGTTCAGGAGCTCAGCCGCATCACCCGGGGCCTCAAGGGCATGGCCCGCGAACTCAACGTGCCGGTGATGGCTCTCTCCCAGCTCAGCCGCGGCGTCGAATCGCGCACCAACAAGCGGCCCATGCTGAGCGACCTGCGCGAATCGGGCTCGATCGAGCAGGACGCCGACCTAGTGCTGATGATTTACCGCGACGAGTACTACAACCCGGAAACGGCCGATCGCGGCATCACCGAGGTGATCGTGACCAAGCACCGCAACGGCCCGGTGGGCACGGTGAAGCTGCTGTTTGAGCCCCAGTTCACCCGGTTCAGGAATCTTGCCGCCTGAGCACCCCACCCTCCAGGTGGTGACGGTCCAAACCGGCCAGCGCTACCCAGATCTCTGGGTAAGTCGACTGGCGGCGATGGTGGGCCGCAACCTCAGCGAAGCCCATCGCTTCATCGTGTACACCGACCAGCCCGAACCGGCACGCTTCGACGGGCCGAGCACCAAGCACCAGCGGCTGGAGGTACGGGATCTGCAGGGAGGCGGCCTGAAGGGCTTTTTCGGCAAGCTGAAACTGTTCGACCAGGGCCTCACCGGCGGGGATCCCTTTCTGTATCTCGACAGCACCCTGGTGATCCGCTCCAACCTGGCCCCCCTGGTGGAGCTGGGGCGAACCAGCCACTCCAGTGTGATCGGCGTGCGGGACTGGAACTACCCGATTCTCAACTCATCGGTGCTCTGGTGCCGTCCCGATGCCCACACCCAGGCAGTTTGGCAGTGCTGGCAACAGGGCCGTTACCCGGCCGCAGCCTTCCCGGGCGACCAGAACTTCATCTTTCAGGTATTCAGCGACCATGCTCCCGGCGCCCTCACCTACTGGCCCCCAGGCTGGGTGAGCTCCTACAAAGCCCTGCGCAAATTGGCCCGGCGCAATCCCGAGGCGGCGCGGCGCCAGCTGGAGGCCAGCTCCATCCTCAAATTCCACGGCCGGCCCAAGCCCAATGAGGTGCTGCATCCCTGGCGCCATCCCCGCCGCACGATCCTGCGCCATCCACTCCAGCCCCAGCTCTGGGGCTACCTGGGCGAGGAGCTGCGCAGGCACTGGTGCTAGCAGCTTTGAAGTGCAAATCCCAAAATTCATACAGCCCAAGGCGAGCCAATGGGCCTATTTCATCATATTTTCATCAAGACTTGTCAACTCTTTGGGCGCAGGATAAGCCAAGAACCAAAGGAAGGTGATGGTGAAAAAGAAAGAGATCACAGAGATATTATGATGATAAAGCGGCTGGGGGAAGGCGGAAATCATCATCGCCACAACCACAGACGACCCAGCGCCCGAAATGATGCGGGCCACACCAGATCGGAACCTACTGTAAAACAAACAAAAAATGCCAATAGAAAATATAAACCAGCCGGCAAGACCAACCAAGCCAGATGTCAACAAAATATCCAGATACTGGTTGTGCATGCCCGTCCAGCCCTGAAATTGATCAGTACATAGGTTCGCACTGCAGTAGGCAGCGATCACTTGATGACCGTTCCCAGGCCCTATGCCAAAGAGGGGGTGCTGGAAAAAGCTTTGGAGTGCAATTTCCATTGCTATAAGCCGCTGCCCCTGGGATGTTCCCATGCCTTTTCCTGCAAAAAAGGCTGTTGTTTCGCTAGTAATTTGACCATATTTAAAAACCGCAAGCGGCAACAAAATAGCAGCTGAAACCAAAAATAGTATAAACATAATCTTGGTATGCACTGGGTTTTTTGATGAACGACCCAGCAAGACAAGCTGTACCAAAGCGCCAAATACTAAGCCCAACAACGCCCCTGCCGAACCAGAAGCATACACAGCGATGACTGCACCCAAGCAACCAAAACCACAATATATTTTTTGAAGCCGACTGCCATTCCTACACATACCGGCCAAAGCAAGCAAGGCAAGGACTGCGGCGATCTGGCCAAAGGCAATTGGATTGGTGATTGGCAGGCCAACACGCTCTGAAGGAGCTAAAATACGCGAATGGGCCGAGAAAATGGCAGCAAACAACCCACCAGTGCTCA
>NZ_JAGQCQ010000237.1:0-5852 GCF_024346275.1 Cyanobium sp. BA20m-p-22 | reverse complement strand
GCACCCATAGGCGGTTTCGCCAGCGGCAAAGCCATATCCATCAAGCAATGCAAATAGAAAACCGATTTATCGAGCAGATCTCGTCCTGCCATCCCTTTTGGAAGCACCTCAGCAATGGCAAATATGGGTTTCAGTGCCCCTACTGCCGCTGGGGGCGTAAACCCTCAGACCGCACCGCTTATCTGATGCCGCGTAGGCGCTCTCCCTTCCAGCAAGGCAGTGGAGTGGTGGTTTCGCTGCAACCACTGCAACCACGCCACCACCTTTGAGAAGTTCCTTGAGGCGCACCACCCCTTAGAGCATTCCTCCTACCTGCTGGAGCGTTACCAACAGGGCACCACAGGCAAAGGCACCAACTGCCCAAACCCTGACTTCAAGGGACTGCTGGAGCAGGCATCGCTGCGTAACCGTCAAGGTAGTCAGGCGACCACATCAGCACCCCAAGCGCCAAAACCAGCAGGGGGCATCCAGCGCCTGCCGCGCTCCAGCAAGGAAGACCAAGCGTGGTGGGGCGGTTACTTCCAGCGCAACTACGGCACTCCCACGGATGCCCAACGGGACTGGCAGCGCCCTCGACCGGACCAAAACAGATAGGAAAACGGTTACGCGCAATTGTTGCGGAATGCTAACAAGCATTTGACGACAGCGCGTAACCGTGCCATACTAAGTCCATCAGCGAAACCGAGGCACTCCTCGGACTTCAAGGTCAAGGCAACGAGCGACTGCCTCTAAACCCGCCGCTCCCCCGAAAAGAAGACGCCCAGGGTCAAAGGGCACCACAACTGAATACCTATACCCAAACAGGGTTTCTTTTAAGACCAGACATTCCCGCCCTGGTCGTCTTATCAGCACTGGTGTTCACCCGCTGGTAGTTGCCGTTCTTTCCTCCAGAAGAGCAGGCAACTGAGAAATGGAGAAGAATACTTCTTCTCTTAACCAATGTCTAAAGGATTTGCCGTAAAGCAGCAAACTAAATGCCAGTATATTGCAAACTACATTAGGACCTCAGGGGAAATCCTTGCTGGATATCGGACCTTGGAGGAAGCAAAGTCTTCAATGTCTAATCGCTGGTTCAACCAGTACTGCGTTAATAGCAAGGACTACTCTGTATCGGAACTTCTGACGCCTGCACGTCAACCCCTTGCTATCAGGAATAACTTGTCACGCAAGGGCGGCAAGGGCGTGCTAACTGGTTACAATGGTGTATGGAAAATTTTTATCCATCCCAGGAGCAAGTACTCGCTCAACTTTGACATTTCAGTCATGGCAGGGCGTCATTACCGCTTTCATTCAGACGTGATTAAGCATAATATTATTAGTCATTACGGCAAGAGCATTTACGACCAATGGCGCATGATTGTAAAGAGCGATATTGATTCCCTCGGGAAACTCGTAAAGGAAGTTCGGTCGCAGATTACTTCTATTCCTTGGTCGTATACGTGTTCCCAAAGTTCCGCGAATCTGTGCGAACAGGTGGGAATTGACATCTATCGTGGCACTGCTTTCCTGTTCCCTAATTCATTTTCTGGGGACTAGGAAGTTTAGGCAATAAGCAACCGCCTCTAAACTCTCTCTGCCGCCTTATCAGGAACGCCGCACTCGGTCAATGTGCGGCAACTTTCCTTCGGGAAGCGGGATAAACCTCGCTGCTTCGGCAAAAGATATTGAGCGACCGCCTGCCGCTTTGTAGTGGGACCTTAGCAAATACAAACTAAAACCATGAGCAAACTGCAGACTAAACTCCTCCGCCTCCCACAGGTGAAAGAATCGACCGGACTTTCGAAATCCAGCATTTATGCCCGTATCGCAGAGGGTACTTTCCCGAAGCAGATTTCCATTGGACCACGCCTTGTGGTATGGGTGGAATCGGACATTCAGAACTGGATTGCCGAACTAGTCTCAGCGGCGAGGGGGTAACACCCCCCTTTTTTATGTTTGCAATCCATTTTCCAGTAACAAGTCACCCCAGCGATTCATAAAATCAATCCGTTCATCCAGAAACTGTGCCTTGTCATATGCCTGACGGACCTTGCCTGGGGGTTTGTGACCCATCTGGAGATCGATGACGTGAAATGGTGTCTTAAGGATGTCCTGCCCGAAGGTCAGTGCCATATGCCTTACACCGTGAGCAACGAATTTGCCCTGATACCCCATCCGCTTGATTAGATGATTTGGTGTCTCCAAGGCGATGTGCTCAGTACCCTTGCCTCTGGAACTCTGAAAGATATAGGGCGAATGTCCCGTGATCGGTTTGAGGAACTCAAGAACATCGATCAGCGGTTGTGCCATTGGAATTAAGTGATCCTGCCTTGTCGAATCCCGACCCTTCATCCTCCTGGCGGGAATAGTCCAGATTTTCTGGACCCAATCAACCTCTGACCACTCCCCTGGCATCACGGCACCGACCCGCATAAAAGTCAACAACAAGACCTTGACGCTGGCGAGGGCAATCAAATCTCCATTGCCCTTATTGCTGGAGAGATCCGCCAGGAACCCAGGCACATCGTTCCACTCCAACGACGGATGACTCTTGGTGACATGCCCCGAATGAGCGTGTCTTGAACTCCTGGCGGGGTTGGGGTCAGGGATCCACTCGTGGTCGATGGCATAGGAGAACACCTGCCTGAGCACTCCAAACACCTTGTCGGACTGGTTGAGGGCACCCCTTGCTTCGATGGTGCGCTTGAAATCCAGGCACTCGCTTCGGGTAATTGCCTTGATCGACCGCTTACCAAAGACAGGCAGGATCTGGTTCTGCAACTTGTTCTTGTAGTCCTTGAGGGTGGTAGCAGCGAGTTTGCTGCTGATGCTTGCCAACCACTCCTCTGCCGCCTTCTGAAAGGTCACAGCACCTGTGCGCTGAATGGTCTGGCGCTGCTCTGACTTCAGTGCCCTGGGGTCTTCCCCCTGACGGCGCAGCACATCCAGTCGTGCCCGCTCCTCCCGTGCCTCCTTGAGCGTCCACTGCCCAGGACCCTTGCCGTAGGGACCGATCTGATAGTCCCGCTGCTTGCCTTCCTTCCCAGGCGGGAAGCGGTGACGCCATACGAAATAGCGCCCGCCATTGGGGTAGACCTCGACAAAGAGGGCATCACCAGCGGACTCCCTATATTTCTTCGACTGGGGTTGAAGCGCCCTGAGATCGCTGTCTGTGAAAGGCATTTGAGAAATACCCCAACACTCAAATCATACCCCAACACCTAGGAGGGCATACCCCAACATTTCCCCCAACCAACTTTTTCGACCACCCTGGTTTTAGGCGGATTTACCTGGACCACCTACCCGCCAAGAACCCAGATACAGCAAAGGGTCTGGACGAACCAGACCCTTTGAAAACTCCTCAGAAGCGGAGAGGGTGGGATTCGAACCCACGGAAGGTTTCCCTTCAAACGATTTCGAGTCGTTCGCTTTCGACCACTCAGCCACCTCTCCAGCGGCCCCTCGGGCCTTATGCACTTTAAGGATCGATCATCCCCGCACCGCCTGGAGGGATCCACTGGGGCCGCTGGCCGCCCAGGTTTCTGGCCAGCCCGAGGGGATAGCTCCGCTCAGCCACATCCGCTCGACCCCCAGCTGCTGCAGCTGGGTGCGCTCCCGCTGCGAAGGGCGAAAACCCAGCCACAGTCCATCAAAACCGCCGCGGCCAGGGCCGTAGCGCTCCTGCCAGGCCCAGAGCGCCTGGCGATCGGGCAACAGCAACCAGCGCCAGCGACCCAGTTGCAACTCCATCGCCCGGCTTTCGATCGCCACGGGCGCAGCACTCAGGCCCTCGCTGGCCAGCCGTTGACCCGGCTGAAGGGGCAGGCTGCCATCGGCGCTGGCAAGTACCATGCCTGCCTGGGCCCGCCAGCAATCGGGCTGCTCGGGCGCCAGCGGATCCAGCAGCAGGGCCCAGTCGAAGCGCTGCACCCCCAGACCCCGAGCTAGCTGGCTGGCCTGACTGCAACTGAAGCCATCGGCGGAGCTGCTCACCAGTGCCGCCCGGCCCCGGTGCCGTGCCACCAGCAGGTCGAGCCGCCCCTGATGCACCAGCAGCAGCTGGTCGGCACCTAGCAGGCTGAGGTGGAGGGCCACGACCAGGGCCAACAAGCCAAACCCCAGCAGGCGCCAGCGCCGGCCCAGGGCCGGCAAAACCAGGGCCAACAGGGCCAGGCTGAGCAGCAGCACCAAAACGGGCGTCGGCCGGCCCAGTTGCCACTGGGCCATGGGCAGCTCAGCAAAGGCCTGCACCACCAGCACCAACAGCCGGCACAGCCAGTCGACGGGCACGGTGGCCAAGGGCAGCAACGGCGGCAGCAGCACGGCCAGACAGGCCAGGGCCATGGCCCCCAGGGTGAGGGGTGTCAGCAGCGGCGCCACCACCAGGTTGGCGGGCACCGCATAGAGAGGCACCACGCCGAAGTGCAACAGCTGCAGCGGCAG
Source organism: Cyanobium sp. BA20m-p-22 (assembly GCF_024346275.1). NCBI lineage: Bacteria > Bacillati > Cyanobacteriota > Cyanophyceae > Synechococcales > Prochlorococcaceae > Cyanobium > Cyanobium sp. BA20m-p-22. The sequence goes on along the minus strand of NZ_JAGQCQ010000237.1, from coordinate 1,430 downwards.
GGTGTACAGCGAGGCCGCCAGGGGCACCGCGGTGGCCGCTGCCAACCAGCCTGGAAGCCAGCCAGGCAGCCAGCGGCGCAGACCCAGCTCCAGCGGCCGGGCCGAAAGCACCAGGGCTGCGGTGGCCACCACACTCAGCTGAAAACCAACGTCCAACAGCCAATCGGGCCGGGCCAGCAGCAGGGCCAGGGCACTGGCGGCCAGGATTCCCAGGGGCCGACTGCGGTGGCCACTCTCGAGCACCGCCAGGGCCAGCGCCCCCATCAGCACGGCCCGCAGCACCGATGGCTGGGGCCCGGCCAGCAACACGAACAGGCCCATCGCTGCTGCCGCCAGGCCCAGTCGCGCCGGCTGGGGCAAGCGGTCGCCAAGGGGCAGCACCACACCCAGCAACACCGAGAGATGGAAGCCCGAGGCCGCCAGGGCATGGGAGAGGCCCGACGCCCGGAAGGCCTCGCGCAGCTCGGCCGGCACCGGCACCACCGCACTGCCCAGCACCAGGGCCGCCAGCACCCCGCCGCGGTCGGGGCCTGCCTGCCGCACCAGGGCCTGGGCCATGCGACGGCGTAGATCGGCCACCGGCGTGGCGGGCCGCTCCAGCACATTGAAGTCCTGCACCTGCAGCTGGCTGAAGGCGCCCTGGCGAGCCAGCCGTTCGGCGGGGGCTGCCAGCAGTGGATGGGGTGAGGCCTGCGGCCGGCGCAGGCGGCCCCGCACCCGCAGGCGCCAGCCCTCCTGCAGGGGCGGACAGTCGCCAAAACGCAGCTCGGTGCGCCCCACCGGCAGCTGCAGCAGGGCCCGGCAACTGCCGGTGCCAACGCTGGAGCGCGGATCGCCCAGCAGGGTGCCCGTGAGCTCTAGCGGCAACTCTGGGCTGCTGGCGGCCTCCAGCAGCAGCACCGGGTCAGCGCCAGCGGGCTGGAGCGGCATGCTCGCAACCAGCACCACCCGCAGCAGCAGCAGGGCCAGCAGCAGCCCCCACACTAGCGGTTTCAGCCTGCCCCCGCTGCCGCTCGCCACCACTGCCCCCTTCCGGTTGGTTAGGGAGCCAGGGTTCCCACGCCCCTACAGGTTGGGAATCTTGAGCAGCAGGTCGCAGGCCTGGCGGCTGGGCATCTGCTGACCCAGCAGCGGTGCCACCAGCGCGGCCACCGGCCGGAGCCGGCAGGGCCACACCGCCCGCTCACTCAGGCGCCCCAACTGGAAGCTGCCGCCAGCCAGCACCAGCAGCAACAGGCCTCGCTGCAGCGCAAGCTTCAAGGCGCCACGGCCGCAGGCTGGCGCTTGGCCGAATCCAGCAGCGGAAAGCCCAGGGCCTCCCGCTCGGCCAGCCAGGCCTCAGCCACCTGGCGGGCCAGGGTGCGGATGCGGCCGATGGTGGCGGTGCGCTCGGTCACCGAGATCACACCGCGGGCCTCGAGCAAGTTGAA
>NZ_JAGQCQ010000236.1:0-5883 GCF_024346275.1 Cyanobium sp. BA20m-p-22 | reverse complement strand
CACAAAACAGGCTCAGGGGTTCGTCAGACTGGCGGCCGGAGAGCAGACGCTCCAGTTCGCGCAGGGAGCGGGCCGGCACGGTGACCGCGAATGGTTCACCTGGTTCACCGTCTTCGGCCTCAGCGGGGGCACCGGCATGGGCCAAGCAGAGAACGGCGAGACGATGGCCGTCGGTGGCGGCACACTCGAGCACCTGGTGATCCAGCCGCAGGTGCACGCCGGTGAGAATCTGCTTTGACTCATCACTGCTGCTGGCAAACAAGGTGGCCCGCAGGCCCTTCACCAGCGCCTCAGCCTCCAGTCGGATTGGGGTGCCGCTCTGCACCAGGGGAAGGTCGGGGAAATCCTCCGCCGGCATGCCTCGCATCTGGTAGCTGCCGGAAACACTGGTGAGCTCAACCTGCTCAGTCCCCTCCTCACAGTGGAGGGTGATCGGGTTGTCACTGGAGAGCCGCGAGACAATTTCCCCAAACAACTTGGACGGCAGGGTGATGGCGCCGCTGGTTTCCACGCTGGCGGAGAAGCTGGTCTGGATGCCGAGGCTGAGATCAAAACCAGTGAGGCTCAGGCGGCCGGTGCCCGCATCGGCGGTGAGCAGCACGTTGGCGAGCACCGGGTGGGTCGGGCGACTCGCCACGGCCCGGCTCACCAGCTGAAGACTGGAACTGAGTTCGGATTGGGAACAGACCAGCTTCATGGCGTATGGACTGGGTTGCCTGGGGACCAGCGGTAGGCAGCCCCCACGCTTCCACAGCCCGGCTGATTGCGCAACGCCGGTGAACCGTATCCAACCGTCCTTCCCAACCGACCTTCTGATTAAGGGATTAAAGGATCTTTAGAAGAAATAAAAACGGCCGTAGTAGGGGCTGGGGGAACGGTGGAAAACCCACCAGATCCCAGTTCTTGGAAGCAGTTGCCGGCCCATTTGGCTGGGGCATTTTGAACCTGTGTTGGGGATGGCCAAGCCTTTTGCCCAGTTTCCCGCCATTGGGGAAAAATGCTTTACCGGATGGTTGGCGAAATCAGATCACCATCCCCGCCTTTTCCATGCCTTTCCCCCAGGCATGAATCAGCCACTTTGATAATTGGTTGGGGGCTAGGGAGCTTTTTTAAAAGCCCATCACCTCTGCAACCTTGGCCGTATCCGCCGCCAGACCGGTGTGAAAGCGAGCATCGTTGTGTTCGATGGCAGTGGTTGGGTCCTTGAGGCCGTTACCGGTCAGAACGCACACCACCGTTGCGCCCGGGGGAACTTCCTCTCGACGCTTCAACAACCCAGCTACCGAGGCAGCACTGGCGGGTTCACAGAACACCCCTTCACCCGAGCCGAGCAGCTTGTAGGCGTCAATGATTTCGGCATCGGTTACGGCCATGAAATCGCCCCCACTCTCGGCTTTTACCTTGAGAGCCTTGTCCCGGTTTACCGGGTTGCCGATGCGGATCGCTGTGGCGATCGTGTCTGGTTGGTCCACCGAATGGCCCAGCACCAGGGGGGCAGAGCCGGCGGCCTGAAATCCCATCATCCGCGGCAATTTCCTGCTGCGGCCAGCTGCCTTGTATTCGTTGAATCCCATCCAGTAGGCACTGATGTTGCCAGCATTGCCAACGGGGATGCAGAGCCAATCTGGCGCTTCTCCTAGGGCTTCTATAACTTCAAAGGCTGCTGTCTTTTGGCCCTGCAGACGGTATGGATTGACCGAATTGACCAGGGTGATTGGATACTTACTGGCCATGTCCTGCACAATCGCAAGCGCCCGATCAAAGTTGCCCTGGATGGCGATTACCTCTGCGCCATAGAGCAGGGCTTGGGCCAGTTTTCCCTGGGCTACGTAGCCATCTGGGATCAGCACAAAGGCTCGCATGCCGCCGCGGCGGGCATAGGCGGCGGCGGCGGCCGAGGTGTTGCCGGTGCTGGCGCAGATCACCGCTTCTGAGCCCTCCTCCTTGGCCTTGGAGATCGCCATCGTCATGCCCCGGTCCTTGAAGGAGCCGGTGGGATTGAGACCGTCGTATTTCAGGAATACCTTCACCTTTCTGCCGATGCGCTCTGAGATCAGGGGAGCGGGGATCAGGGGAGTGGCTCCCTCGCGCAGGGTGATCACCGGCGTCTTGTCGCTGACCGGCAACCAACGGCGATAGGCCTCAATCAGGCCCGGCCAGTCCTGCATGGTGGGACAGCCAGCATATTGCCCCTGGCTCAGACGTTTCAGGGAACGGAGCAGGGACACGGTTTAAGGCAGTTGCTAGGGCGAATCTACGGTGCGCCTTTAGGGGTCTCGCCGCGCAGGCCATCGAGGGGGGATTCGGAGAAGAAGCGCACCAGGTCGGTGATTGAGCTGGCCTTGCGGATCAGGTTCATCAGGGCAGGGATGCTCACCTCCATTTCCCGAACCGGGTAGGCCCGGAAAAAGGAAATGGCGGAGATCGAACCATTGCCCTCCACCACACCCATGACCAGGCCGGAGCGAAGGGCAACGACGCCAGCTTGAGATGCGTTGAGGGGAAAAACAATCTGGGCAAGTCGCTCGAGGATGGCCTCACCGATGCGGGTGTTCAGCAGCCTGCTCACCAGGGTGACGGGCAGCTTCACCGATTGGTTGAGCAGCTGGGCAACGGTTTTGGGATTTTGGTTGCTGAATCTCAGCACATCGGCAAGCAGGCCCTGGGCCTGGCCGGTGGCGGCCAGTTTCTCCAGATCGGCCACGGGGATCGAGCGTCGAAACGCCCCGCTGACGAAGACGAGATTTTCAGCGGCAGCGGCGGCGGGTGGCGCCCAGATCCGCAGGCCCCCCAGCAGGCTCATGCCCATCACGGCGGCTGCCGCCGCACGGCCCAGCATCCGAATTTTATGCATGTTCAACCTTTTAGTTGGGTTTAGTTGGGGCCAAACCTAGATCGGCCGTTTGGGGATTCAGGCGGAGACGAGCACATCGCGCACCAGGCGCACCACACTGCGTTCAGCCAGGCCACGGGCAAGTTGAACGCCCATCTGGCGCAATTGGGGTTCGCCCAGAAGCCTGGGCAGGCGCCTCATCAGCATCTGGGGCTCGAAGCCCGGCAGGGCCTGGAGAATTCCCGTCAATTGCCGCACCGGTTCAAGGTCCAGTAGGGGCTCGTCGGCGTCGCTCAGCCGGTGCTTGCGCAGGCCAGGGGGCTGGAGCCTTTCCGGTAACCGTTTGCCGATCCGCAAGGTGGTGTGCCACGCCATGGCGTCCATGCGGAAAACCACCGCTTCCACCAGTTGCTGGCGCAGCAGCCCCCCATTGGCTGAAAACAGGAAGGTCAGCACCTGGTCCAGCAGCCCCTCAAGATCCAGCTGGCTGCCCTGGGAGGCGCTGGCAATCAGGTTGTCGAGCCGCTGCCAGCGGAAGATGTCGCCGTCGAAGAGCATTTCCTTGAGGCTTTGACGCAGGCTGGGATCGGGATCCTCCATCAGTCGCCGGGCGAAATAGGGATAGGCGGCGCCAAGAATCTTGAATTCGGAATCCACGCTCAGGGCGATCCCCTCCAGGGTCACCAGGGAGCGGATGATCAGGGCGTAGTAGGGCGGCACCCGGAAGGGGAAGCGATACATAACCCCGGAGAGGTCGTCGGTAACGGCCTTGAAATCCATGCGGCTGACGCCCTGCTCGATCGCCTGGCCAAAGACCTTCTCGAAGGCCGGCACGATCGGCTCGAGATTGACGTCTTCGGCAAGAAAGCCCAGGCTGACGAAATCCTTACTGAGCTTGCCGAAGTTGCGATTGACCAGGTGCACCACCGCCTGGATCAGGCCCGTGCGCGACTCGCGACTCACCTCGCTCATCATGCCGAAGTCGAGGTAGGCCAGGCGGCCGTCAGAGAGGGCCAGCAGGTTGCCCGGGTGGGGGTCGGCGTGAAAAAAGCCGTGCTCCAGCAATTGCTGCAAGCTGCAGTTAACACCGATATTCACCATTTCGTCGGGGTCAACGCCGATGCCACGCACGGCCTCGAGGTTGGTGAGTTTCACCCCCTCGATCCACTCCATGGTGAGCACCCGACGGCTGGTGGCCTGGTGATAGATGCGGGGGACGGCGATGCGGGGGTTGTGGGCGTGCAGGGCTGCGAAACGTTCGGCGTTGGCCGCCTCATTGCAGTAGTCCATCTCCTCGAACACTCGCTTGCCCAGCTCATCGATCAGGGCCACCAGGTCGCTGCGGATCAGGCCCACGTTCTGGTTCAGCCAGGCGGCGATGTTGCGCACGATGTAGAGATCGAGCGTGATCTGTTCGCGCAGCCCCGGTCGTTGCACCTTGACCGCAACCACCTGACCGCCCTTGAGCACCCCTTTGTGCACCTGGCCGAGGGAGGCAGCGGAGATCGGTTCGGCATCGAGCTGTTCATAGATATCCAGCACCGGCGCACCGAGGTCATCCTCGATGCAGGCCATGGCCAGGGCTGAATCGAAGCCTGGAAGTTGGTCCTGCAGTTGGGCCAGCTCCTCCAGCAACAGCGGCGGCACGATGTCGGGCCGGGTGGAGAGGGCCTGCCCGGCCTTGATGAAGGCGGGGCCCAGGGAGGCGATCAGATCGGCTGCTTCTTTGGCCCGGGCCCGGGCCCGATCGGGGCCCTTCAGTAGGCCGGTGAACCAGTCAAACCACACCCCCAGCAGATACAGGCCGATCGGCACCAGGGTCTGCCAGAGGCGCCGGATCAGCCTCTGGGGGTGGCCGGCGTAGATCCGGGTGATGGCGGCCGGGTCGTAACTGAGCAGGCCAGCGGCTTCGATGAAGTCGCTCAGCTCGGTTTTGTCGCTTAGAGCGGGAGACTCTTTGTCGCCTTGAGTTGGGGCCTCAGGCGTGATTTCCGGAGCTGGCTCAGGAGGGGCGCTCACCATGCCACGGGGCCGTTTAAGAATTTCCCCCCTTCTAAACGAAAGACCCAGCCGCTACGGTCAGGGCGATCACCATCCGCTTGTCGGACGGGCCTGTGCTGACTGGACTGCGTCTCGAGAACATCGCCCTGATCGAGGGGCTCGAGCTCAGTTTCTCCGCTGGTTTTACGGTGCTCACCGGAGAAACCGGGGCGGGCAAGTCGATCCTGCTCGATGCCCTCGATGCCCTGCTGGGCGGTGCCCAGGGCAGTGCGGGGGCCCGCTTGCTGCGCCGGGGTGCCGAGCGCGGCGTGATTGAGGCCAGCTTCAGCCTCACCCCTCCAGTTTTGAACTGGTTAGGGCAGCAGCAACTGGAGCCGGAAGATGAATTGCTGCTGACGCGGGAGTGGCGGCTCACGGAGGAGCGACTGACCAGCCGCCATCGTCTCAACGGTGTGGCGGTGAGTCGGGCTCAGATTCAGGAGCTGAGGCCCCTGTTGCTGGATCTCACCGTGCAGGGCCAAACCCAGCAACTGGGCCGACCTGGCCAGCAGCGGCGCTGGTTGGACCGCTTCGGTGGGGATTCCGTCCAGGCCCTGTTGGAGCCGGTGGCCACCGCCTGGAGCCAGTGGAAACGGGCGGCGGCGGAACTGGATCAGGCGCGCGCTGACCTTGACCAGATTGAACAGCAGCGGGCCCTGCAGGAACAGACACTGGCAGACCTGGAGGCAGCCCAGCTCGAGGACCCCCAGGAGCGCCAGCAGTTGCTGGCGGAGGAAAATCGCCTTGCCCATGGCGTGCGGCTGCAGGAAGGGGTGATGGCCCTGCTTGGTCGCCTGGTGGAGGGGGCGGAGCAGGCGCCCTCCGTGCTCGACCATCTGGCCGCCTGCGAGCAGGAGCTGCTCCAGATGGAGGGGCTCGACGGCGGGGTGGCTCCCCTGCGCAACCTCTGCAGTGATTCCCTCTCAGGCCTCCAGGAGCTGGCCCGCAACTTGGATGGCTACGGCGCCGCCCTCGACAGCGATCCCGAAAGCCTGGGGGCCCTACAGGAG
>NZ_JAGQCQ010000235.1:0-5941 GCF_024346275.1 Cyanobium sp. BA20m-p-22 | reverse complement strand
GCGACTGACTAGGCGCCTAGGCGGCTAGCTGCTAAGGTGCCAAGGCAGCCGGCAGCAGTGAGCGCCGGCGCACCTGAAACCATGCACGACGACACCCTCGCAGCCGTGCGGCTGCTGGTGCTCGCGCTCGAAACGCACCCGGAGGATCTGGAGATCCTGCAGGTTTACGGCTCGATGGGCGAACACCTGGCCGACTTGATCGCCGACTACATCGACACCGACGAAGACGAAGACGCTTAGGCGACTTGCCACCTAGTCGCCTAGCTGCTTAGCTGCGGCGCATGGCACACCGCGTTCTGACTGTTTGCGGCTTGAAAGGTGGAATCGGCAAGTCGGCCGTTGCCACCAACCTGGCTGCGTGGTGGTCTGCTGCTGGCCAGCGTGTGCTGCTAATTGACGCCGATCCGAATGGCAGCGCCACGAAGCTGCACGCCCGTGGTGAAGGTGCGCTGCTGGCTGCTGGCAGCGCCGTGGCACCAATACAGCAGGCGCCGATGGCAATGGCGAAGCCGTGGGATCTGGTGGTGGTCGACACCGCTGGCGGCAGCCGCGACGAGCAGCGCACCTATGCCGAAGGCAGCGACTTCGTGCTGGCGCCATGCCAGCCAGCGGCAAGCAGCATCGAGCAGGTGATGGACTTGGCCGAGATCCTGAAAGCCACTGGCGTGCCGTTTGGCGTGGTTCTGACCATGGCCGACACCAGGCGCAAGGTCGACGCGATCAAGACCAGGCAAGTGCTTGAACGTGTCGGCTTGCCGGTGCTTGCCAGCCAGATCACGCTGCTGTCGGCATGGCCGAAAGCCGAAGCCGCTGGCGTTGCCGTGCGCGATGCACGCACCGACACCGACAGGCCAGACGCTGGTGCCGTTACGGCATGGCAGCAGGTGGCAGACCTTGCCGCTGAAATTGAAACCAAGCTGAACTGAAATGGACTTCGAGAAACTGCTGCAGCAACGCGAAGCCAAGCAAGCGGCCATCGAGCTGCCAGCACCAGCCGAAGCACCAGCACGCCGCGCACGGCAGCAGGTCGAAGGCAGCAAGCGCAGCAGTTGGAAGATGCGCGCCTGGTATGTGCAGCCAGAAACGGCTAGCCGCCTACGCGCCTATGTGAATAGGCAGCAAGAAAGCGGCACCAGCATCGACGCCAGCGAAGTGGTCGACCAGGCGATCGCCGCATGGCTTGACCAGCAGAGCGCTTAGCTATGTAAGCGCTTTAGCGATCTGGCGTCGCTACTTGCAGCACAGCCAGACAGGCACGCCGTTCTGAGTTGTGCCTATCTGGGTGCAACTGCCGACAGCAAAAGGTTCGTTGTAGTTTGTATATCTAGTGCATTGCTGCTGCTGGTTTAAGTTTGGAAATTGTGCAAAGGCTGCGGAACCAAGAAACGCGTTGAAGACCAGGGAGGAGCCCAGTAGTGCAATTTTATTCATAATCAAGATGAAGCGCTTAGTGCATATCTGTCATCTCGACTATCTTTATGTTGATCGCCTAGGCGGATAGTCACCTAGGCGGCTTGCCGTAACAAGCGTTGCGTCCGTGCCAGCCTGAGAGGCGTGGTGCCGAATCTCAGCCAGCTACCCGTTCGCCTTGCCGCCGGTATTTCTGATGGGCTATCGAAAAGCTGCAATGATGCGCCGCACTCAATACGTCGGCGGTCACTACAGAACAAGCAAGACCGGTAAAAACTATTGGGTCAGCGGTCACATGCGCAACGACAGTCTTGGGTTGAGATCAGTGCAGTGGCCACCCATTCGATGGGGATTGATCTGGGCTATTTTCTTTGCGCCTCTGACTCTTGGTTTGAGCTTCATTCCTTGGCTGGTGCACCAAGAGCTGAAATCCAGAAGGCTCTGAGCCTCACCCCAACAGCAAGCTGCTTGAATCCGCCGGATTGGCGGCCACATAGGCGCCGGTAGTCGCGCTTCTGCTGTGACCGAGCGTCGGCTACAGCGTGAACACATCGGCGCCGCGCCTGATCGCATGCGTGGCATGTGTGTGGCGCATTTTGCGCGGGGGGTGCACGCGGGCTTGCTGGCCCCCGCGGCGCATCCGGTCGGCGATGTCTTGCCGCGTCAGGTGGCCGTCAGTACGCGGCGATGGGAACAACCAGGCATCGGCGGCGCTGCGGCCAAGCGTCTCGAGCAGCGTCCCGTGTCGGCCGTGATCCTGATGGTGTGCGCCTTCGAACCCTTGCCGAGCAGGTGCATCTGGCCGCAGTGTTCGATGGCATCGAAATCGCACCAGCTCAACCTGGCCAGCTCCGACACAGCAACCGATCAGATAGGTCCCTAGCAACTGCGCATAGTCGCTGCCGGTGGGAGCTCCTGCTCAGGGCCAAAGAGCTCAGGCGGTGGGGCATTACTGCCCAGCGGTAGCGGGCCTTGGCGATAGCGCGGGCGTGGCATGGCATTTGCTGCACGGCCCCAAAGCATTTCCTAAGGAGGGCGGCATTCGCGCATCACCGGCTCTTGACGCAGTATCCGCCGGATGAATACCACCCCAGCGGGCATCCGTTGCCGGTTTTTTGAATGGCCTCCCGCTCGTTACTGGGACTGCTAACGCAGTAGCTACCGGAGGAGTAGAAGCCCAGCGGGCAGCCGCCGACCACCTTTTCAATGGCGCCCCGGGTGTTGCCGCTGCTGCTGGGCACGCAGTAACCGCCAGAGCTGTAGTAGCCAAGCGGGCAGCTACCCACTTTGGACAGGGGTTGGACCGGCTGCTGGGCCAGGGCGCTGCCTGCCGCCAAGGCTGCGAGTGCAAAGCCAAAGAGCAGCCGCTTTCGGGCCATTGTCATGCGAGGTGGATGCACAGGTTGGCGCTGCCGGTGCAAACTCCGGCGATGGCTAGACGGTTTCTACTGGCTGCGGTCGCTTTGGTGGCGCTGTCGTGGCCCGCAGTGGCAGTCGCCCAGCCTGCCACCGCCACCATCCTTTCGATCGGCGATGGCGACACCATCCGCGTCCGCCAGGGGGGGGAAGGCGCTCACTTTACGGCTGGCCTGCATCGATGCACCTGAGACGGCCCAGAGCCCCTACGGCCAGTGCCCGGTGCAGAACACTCAGGCGGCGGTCACTGGAGTGTGGTGATCGGTCTCACCGAACCCTGGCGGTGGTGATCAGCACCCTGCCGACATACCGTAGATTCATCAAAAGTGCATCAACACTAATGAGGGAAGACCAGCTACGCTTCTTGCGCCAACTAATTCAAAGCGAAATTAGATGTGCATTAATAGCCAAGAATAATCTATCGGATTCATTTAAGCTAGAACGGGAGAATGATCAACATTGGGAGACGCTAATAAATAGCTTTGACTACGAAGTCGATGAAGATGATGACGAGGAAGAATGAGCAGAGCGGCAGCCCGCTCCTATTGCACCGCCTGGGCTGGTCCTGCTACCTTTAGAACTGCGGGCAAAAAACAAGCGGCTTTCCTTTTGCATTTCCACCGCCTATAATTAAATAAGCGGTTGCTCTTTGCTTGTGATGAACAAGACACTGCCTTCTGCGACTGATTATCTAAGTTGCAGAGAGAGCTATCAGACTGAGCTGCATTGCTATCGAAGACTTAAAAGTATGCTCAAGGAAGCTCTAGCCGCTAGTGAAGCTGGGGACTTAGAGTAAATGATGCCTGCTGCTCGCAGCCAGAAGCGTCATCCTGCTTCAACGCTAATTGAGCTTTTTAATCAGCAAAGCCATGCCTTCGACAAGGAAGCAAGCCTCTGGGACACCGCAGAAGAAATGCAGAAGCGTATGGTGGCTGCTGCTTAAGCACAAGTGCAGAAGGATCTTGTTGCTCTTGATTGTTGATTATCACCGTTTCTTGCCCGCCTTCAAATGAAAAGCCTATTATCAATCCTTTGCATATCAGTATCCGCCACCGATGTCGTAGCGACAAAAATAACTGCTGTAACAACCCAATGCAGCACCAAGGGCCCATCCACAGTGCAAGAACAGTATCCAACATAGAATCACATTGAATTGAACTCTGGTCTAAGCCCAACCACAATCAATGAAGAAGTGATCTCCACTTATGTGAAATAAACATTGCGATCATCGATAAAAGCAGCGCTTTAAAGGACCTGACCGTTTGCTGGGGTGCTAATGGCATTTCAGACTACGGGTCGCCTAGAGTCAGGAGCATCAGAGAGCTGTACATATAATAAAATATAGCCGCTGCGCAGAATCAGAAGATAATGTTATGGGCTGCCTACATAACATGACTACAAGTGTCGATGCTATCGATTAAAAGCTCAATCTAATGTAGGGTTCATGCATTGGCTCTGTTCAGCAAATGACGCTCGACTCAGTAGATACGCTCTCTCTCAACCGCGAGGTTCTTCTCTCCCCCGAGACATCCGCTGAAAATAAGACGATCGCACTGCTGGAGCTCGAGAAGCGTGGCCTAGAGTTCCTGTGCCCAATAGCTAAAGCGATCTATCTAATTGAGACCGATCGCATCGATCAAGTTGATGCCCTGGATGCATTAGGCAGTTTATGGGCTATTGACGATAGCGAAGCCAGGGGAACCGGAGAATACGGAGATTCCTTTGCCGACGTCACCGAAATAGTTAACCATTCAATCGATATCTCAATTGGCGAATCTCAGATCAAATTGGAATTTGCTTCAAGCTCAACAATGGTTCTTTGTGATGATTTCTGGCCTACATATTGTCGATCAGCTTGCGCACTCGAATGGTGCCAAGATATTCCGCTAACGCCACATGGCATTGTCCCAAGGGTTTTTAATGCGCTCACTTCGAATGCAATACAGAGTCAAAGAAGCCCTAATGGATATCCCACAGACAGCGGGGCCTTCATTGGCACCTGTACATATAGCCTTATAGCTATAAATGGGCTTGCCGTGTCTGGTCCAACGTTCTCCGACTCATACCACGAGCAAGGCTGGGAAGGTTTCAACGACGCGTTCCCCCAGCGCTGGGATGAAGAGGGTGACAACGGTGATGACCAAAGTATGTTTTGCTGGGCACATTACCTAACTCAAAAACAGGCTAAGACGCTTGGATTTGCAAAGACAGGAAAGGCTGCATACGGAAAAAAACGCCACTATCCTGGATGGCTCCCAAAAATATTGAAAGAGAATGAAGATGCATTATGGGTACACTCGGACGATATAAAATCTAGCTACAATAGTGGCGTAATAACAATTAAGCCGTCAACGAATGCCTGGGTTGCTATTGGGGGCGGATCAAGCTGGGATCCAAGTGAGCAAGATTCTGTTGAAGATTCATTAAAATATGCAGATTGGGAAAAGTTTCCTGTAAAAGCACCACCTTTGCTAATTACAGAAATTTGCATCGGTGCCGAATATCCTCCTGCCGAGCTAGTAGCCCTGCTTCCTTACATGCAGAAGCTCTTCTCGTTAATCTGATATGTTGAGAGATTGATAATCTAAGCAGGCAGATAACATAAAACCTGTAGCGATTAATTTTTGGACAGAAAAGGAGCCAAACAACCACTTATGAGGGCGCCTAGAAATTCGGCCCCCTGTTGGTACCAGGCCAAGAGGTCTCGTACCAGTGTCTACCTAGGCTTGCTGTACCGTCATCGAAACCAGTATTTTGTCGTAGTGCCCTCAATAGGTCTCAGACAATTAATCAAGCTGTGAAAGCGATTTCTCAGCCGCCCGGAGTAATTCAATAAGCTCCGAGGACGAATCATCTGTGGTGAATTTTTCAAAAGTGTGATCAGATTGGTTAGCAGCTAAAGAAGATGAATCAATCTTGCCTAGAGGCTTTGCGGAGCCTAATTGCTCATAATATTTAGAAGGAACAATGCCCTCATCATCAATTCGAACGATAGATCCACTATCAAGCTTTTTTAGGCCTTTTGCCCTAAGAAGCTCTTCATAAAAGAGCGTGAAACATAATACCTCCTTCCATTTAGGACCTACACGGACAAAGCCAGCGCCCAAAACTAATT
>NZ_JAGQCQ010000234.1:0-5973 GCF_024346275.1 Cyanobium sp. BA20m-p-22 | reverse complement strand
AGGCCCCGCTCCAAATCGAGGGGAGTTTGCTGCAGCCTGGCGTCCTCCAGGGCCAGGTTGAGGCTGAGCTCGGGCCTGGAGCCGCCGAGGCTGTAGCTCCCCCGGGCGGAGGCCAAACCACCGAGGCCAGCGGGGACAGGCGTCAGCAAGGCCAACAGCTCCAAGGGAAGGTTGGCCAAGCTGAAGCTGCCTGTGCCCTGGCGCAGGGGGCCCTGGAAACGGGCCTGCAGGGGCTGCTGGGTGAGGGCCTGGTCCCGATCCGTGCCGGCTGACCAGAGATGGGCGCGGGCATCGAGGTCGGCGCGGGCCGCCAGCAGGGTGGGGCCCTCCAGGCCCAGATCCACATCGACACTGCCGGCCAAGCGCTGCAGCTTTTCCAGGGGGGTGCGCAGCCGCTCCCGCTCGGCCCGATCGAGCGCCAGTCGTTGGCGGGCCAGGTTCAGGGCCTGCAGGTGGTCGTCCAGGGTGCCGCCGAAGGTATCGATCAGCAGGGTGCCGATGTCACTGGCGCGGCCGACCCTTGGCGGCCCCTCCCCCCGCCACTGGGGCCAGGCACGGCCCAACTGCTGTAAGAAAATTGTCGACAACTGGCGGCCCTCGAGTCGGGACCTGAACGGCCCGTTCCAGAGTCCCGACCAATCGAGCTCCAGCTGTCCTCCCGCCAGGGGCGCCAGGGCTGCCTGGGCCTGATAGCGGCGGTTCCTGTAGCGGAAGGTGGCCTGGGCCGTCTTCCCCCAGACGCCAAGAAAAACCGGTCGATCCAGGCTCACATCGCCACTGAAAGCAAGGGGCTGCAGCTCAAGCTGGCCCTGCCCGCTGAGCTGCCCCTGCAAGGGTTGGCGGCGGCCCCTGGGACCGAGGGCCAACTGCAGGCCCTCCAGGGACAGGCCGCTGGCCTGCCAGCGATAGCCCCGGGGCCGGCCGACGAGCTCCAGCCAGCCGCCATCTCGCTCGAGGCGCACCTGGCGGGGCACCCAACGGGAATCGAAGCGGGCCACCAACTCGCCGCTTAGGGCGGGGGCAAGGGCCTCCATGGCCAGCCTGCCGCCGCCAGCCCGATCGCCGAACCATTGGCCCTGCCAGGTTTCCCGCAAACTGATCGGCCCTGCTCCGGGCTGGTCGATCCGGAGATCCAGGTCGGGGGTGAGGGCGCTCAGGGGTCCGCGAACCCGGCCTGAGGCACCAATAACCCCCTGCAGCGGACTGCCCACCAGCAGGCCCAGGCGGGAAAGCGGGTAGCGCTGGAGGTCCAGCTGCAGATCCAGGGGGCCTGGCACCAGCCCCTTCCCCTGGCGCAGGGCCAGGGGCAAAACGCCTCGGGCCCGGAGGTAGGCATTGCTGAACTGCTGCAGGGCGAGGCGGCCCTGGCGCCAGTCGAGGCTGGCGCTCCAGGGCCCCAAAAGGGGGTTTTCAGACTGGCCGAAACGGGCCTGGAGCTCGGGCTGGCGCCAGGGGCCCCTGGCCTCCAAGCTGCCGCCCAGAAGCTGGTCGAGCAGCCAGGCGGGCCGGCCGGCCTGGAGCGGCAGATCGCGGGGGCTGAGGCGCCAGCGGCCGCGGAGGTCAAGTCGTTGATTGAGGCGGCCGCCCAATCGCACCCAGGAGGCGCCGCGGCGCAGTTCCAGCTGGGTCAGGGCCAGACCACCTGCCTCCACCAGGCCAGTTGCCTCGACCGTGCCTTGGAGCCTGAGGGCCCCCGGCCCGGCCCAGCGCCAGTTGCTGCGAGCCAGATCCAACCGTTGCCCTTGGCAGCGCAGCGGCACCGCAGCCAGCTCCAGCCGGGTGCCCCCCGGGCCGGGGCGCCACTGGATCTGGCCGAGCTGCAGCTGGCCCTGACAGGAGCGCTGGGCACCGCGCCAGCTCAGACCAACCCGACCATCGAGGCGACCGGAGAGCTGGCCTGGGACAGGCAAGGGCCCCTGCAGGGCCGCCAGCGGAAAGACCTGGCTGCGCAGGTTGGCCTGCCACCGCCGCTCCTGCCAATTGCCCTCCAGCCGCAGGGCCATCTGGCCGCCGCCGCGGGCGGGGCGCAGCCGTCCATCGAGCTCCAGGCTGCGGCGATGGGGCCGCAGGCCAAGCCGGGCGGCAAGGCGAAAGCTCTGCCCCCCCTGCACCAGCGTCACCAGGGCAGGATCGGCCAGGCGCAGGCGCAGATCCAGGCGGGGTGGCGAAAAGCCCAATGCCAAACGCCCAGGCACCCAGTACTGGCCCTGGCGATTGCGGCGCAGGTCGGCCCGCACCCCCGCCAGGGTGACGTGCAGCACGGGCAGGCGCAGGCGCAGGCTGGCCAGGGGATCGAGGCTCACGGCCACGGATCGCACCTCCACGCTGGAGGCATCGGTGGGTCCTGCACCAATCCGGCTGGGTCCAAGCCGCAGCCCGGCCCAAGCCAGCCCCTGGTAGGGGCCCAGCGCGAGGGGATGGCCCAGCACCCTGCCCAGGGTTTGCTCCAGCCGGGGCTGCCAATGCTGGTAGAGCCGGCGCAGGGCCTGGTCGCCCCCCCAGGCCAGCAAAGCCAGGCCTGCGCCGCTGAGGGCCAGGGCGGCGCCGATCCTGCCCAGCTTTGGTAAGGGGTGAGGCGACTGGGGGGGGCCGGAATCCTGCTGGGGCAACACCGCCATTGCCCTGGGCTGCCCCTTGCTGCGTCTGGCGCAATATAGAAGCCATGACGCGAAGAACCAGCCCCGATGGCCGCTGAACCGATCCTGCTGACAGCGGGCCAATGGCTGGGCGCCGCCAGCGGCCTGCTGGCCGTCACCACCGTGGTCGGCTACCTGGGCCGCTGGGGGGTTCGCTTCCGCCTGGTGGGCATCACCAGCTTCACGGCCCTGCTGGCGATCTCCTGCCTGGCCTTCTCGGTGAGCTACACCCAGCGGGTAAGCCTGGAGGGAGCTGTGACCGTGCCGGTTGTCTATGACAATGGCGGCGATCTGCTTGTGGCGGCCGCCCCGGCCGATCTCCCCGAGGGCGCCGCAGGACCCAGCGTGCAGCAGCTGGCCGAGAACCTGCGAACCAGTGGCCGCAGCAGCGCAGATGGCCTGGTGCACGTGCGGCTGCGACGGGTGGAAGCGGTGGCGCCGGGGCTGAGCAAGCCAGTCGTGCTGGCGGAAGCCAGCCGCAGCCTGGCCACTGGCAGGGTGGAACTCCAGCCCTGACCATGTGGCAGCTGCCGGCCCACTTTGAGCGCGAGCAAGTGCAGTTACGGGAAGCTGGCATCGAGGGTTGGGCCCAACTGGCCAGGCTCGAAGATGCAGACCTGCGCCGCATCGGCGCCAGGGGCGGGGCCAGTGAGGCCAGGCTGATCAAGCTGCGAGGCCAGGCCCGGCTGGTGGTGGAGGTGGATCTGCAACCCGCCGAAGCGGCCCTGCTGCTCTATGCCGGCATTGCCAGCCCCAAGGGCCTGGCGACGGCCGATCCCCAGCAGCTACTGGTGCAGATGGGCAGGTTGCAGCGCAGCCTCACCGGCAGGGCAGCCCCAACCCTTGACCTCCCCACCCTGCGCAGCTGGATCAAGCGGGCCCAACGCCGCCCCACAAACTGATCCAGGCCCCTCGCAATCGCCCATCCCAGCAAACTGAAATGGGAGTAGCCGATTGTCGATCGTGAAATCCCGCCCCCAAGCCGGGCAGCTCGCCTGGGTGGCGGCGGCGCTGGTCTTGGCGGCCAGCCCGTTTGCCCCTGGGGCCCAGGCCCAGTCCCAACTGCTGGAGTCCGTCAAGCAGAACCCCGCCCGGGCCAAGGCCCTCTGCGCCCAGCTGCGCAACCTCAACGCCCAGGGGCTCTCAGCCACCTCCCAGCAAGCCGTCGCCCAAATTGCCCGACAGGAAAACCTCAGCCCCATGGACGCCGAGGTGCTCAACACCTATGTGATCGGGCTGCATTGCCCCGATGTGCGCTGAGTGAAGGCCCCGCCCCCTGGCCGCTACGGGGTGCGCTGGCAGAACCAAGTGCGCTGGCAGGACCAAGAGATGACCTGTCGCGATGGCACCAGCCTGGCCAGTCGCATCTGGAGCCCGGAGGCACCAGGCCCCTGGCCCGTGCTGCTGATGCGCCAGCCCTACGGGCGGGCAATCGCCTCCACCATCACCTACGCCCACCCCAGCTGGTATGCCTCCCACGGCTTCCAAGTGGTGGTGCAGGACGTGCGGGGCAAGGGGGACTCCGGCGGCGAGTTCGGGGGATTTGCCCAGGAAGCCGCCGATGGGGCGGACAGCATCCGCTGGGCCCGCCAGCTTGAGGGCAGCAACGGCCAGGTGGGCTGCTACGGCTTTTCCTACCAGGGCCTGACCCAGCTGCTCAGCGACGACCCCACGGCAATCCCCGATTGCCTGGCGCCGGCCATGACCGGCCTTAACGAGTGCTGCGACTGGGCCATGACAGGGGGCGCCCACTGGTGGGCCCTGGGCCTGGGCTGGGGGCTGCAACTGGCGGCCCAGCGCTGCCAGAGGCGGGGCGATGGCAGCGGTTGGCGGGCGATCAGGCGCAGCCTGGAAACGGGCAGCTTTCTGGAAGAGGGGCTGGGACTACTGGAGCGCCATGATCCCGAGGGCATGGCCAGGCGCTGGCTGCTGGAGCCTGCAAACGGCAACTGGCCCTGCCATCGGCCGCCCCCAACCCTGCTGCGCCAACCGATGCTGCTACTCGGGGGCTGGTGGGACCCCCACCTGGGCGGAATCCTGGACCTCTGGGCCCAATCCCGCCTCGCCGGCGGCCTGCCCACCCTGCGGATCGGCGCCTGGAGCCATACCAATTGGCAGGGGGGCATCGATCGGCTGCAACTGGCCTTCTTCCAGCACCATCTGCTGCGCCAGCCCCTGCCCCCTGAGCTGGGCGCCCCAGCCCTGCTGGAAGACGCCAGCAGCCACCGCTGGCAGGCGCCGGCAGCGCCATCCAGCCAGCCGGTCTGGGGCTTGGCGAGCGGCGGACTCGCCGCCATCGATTCCCAGGAGGGCCAGCTGCTTTCCCCCCAGGCCAGCTGGGGGGAGGTGATCCTGGTGCACGATCCCTGGCGACCAGTTCCGGGCAGGGGGGGGCACCTGGGGCTCGACCCGGGACCCTGCCAGCGGGGCGACATCGACCGGCGTGGTGATGTGGCCTGCTTCACCAGCGCTCCCCTGCCCCGGCCGCTCCGGCTTGAGGGCCGGCCGCGGCTGAGCATTGCGGTGGAGGCCGATCAGCCGAGCTTCGACCTCTGCGCAGCCCTTTCGGTGCTGGACAGCAATGACGCCAGCGTCCTCCAGCTCAGCACCGGCATGGCCCGCTGCCACCGGCAGCCCGGCCGGCGCTCGATGCTGCTGGTGCAACTGCAGCCCCTGCTGGCCAGCCTGGCCGCCGGCCAGCGGCTGCGGCTGTCCCTGGCGGGGGCGGCCTGGCCCCAGATCGCCGTCAACCCTGGCAATGGCGACGATCCCCCTGGGCCCAGCGGCCCTGGCCACCGGGTGATCAGCCTCAGGCTCGATCTCCAGGGGTCGAGCCTGGAACTGATGCCGCTGCTGGATCTAGATCTTGGTGCTGAAGAAGACTTTGAGCTAAATAGAGACCTTGGGCCGGATGGAGACCCTGGGGCAAACTGAGCATCTCTCAATATCTTCCCGATGCTGATGCGCCACCTGCGCTCCCCTCGCCGCTCAGCCGGCCTCGCTCTCCTGGCCCTGGCCAGCGCCATCTGCATGGGAGCTGGGCCCGGCATTCCGGCAACCGGGCTGGCGGCCCAGGAGCAGGCCGCCGAAAGCAAACTGCCGGGCCTCAGTGTGGAGGAGGCGCGGGCGGCTGCCAACCGGATCCTGAAGGCAGTGCAGAGCCGGGATGCCAACCTGCGCTACAGCCAGTTCTCCCCAGAACTGAAGGCGGCCAGCAGCCCATCGATGGTGGCAGCCACCATGCGAACCCAGCCCCAACTGCTGAGCTGGAAGCTGCTCAGCGTCCAGCGCGGCCTGCGCACCACCACCGTGGAGGTCAGTCTCAACACGAGCGCCG
>NZ_JAGQCQ010000233.1:0-5979 GCF_024346275.1 Cyanobium sp. BA20m-p-22 | reverse complement strand
GCTCGGGCTGGCTTGCCAGCACCAGGGTTTGGAAGCGTTCGCCGTAGAGCTCGCCCAGGATGGCAATGGCAGCGGCGGCCACCAGGGCGTTGCGGCTGCGGCTGCCGCAGCTGGCCTGGGCACCCCTACCGCCCTGACTGAGAAACCAGTCTGCGAGCAGGGCGGCAACGCCGGGGTCCAGGGTGCGGCGCAACTGCCAGGGATTGGCGTAGAAATCGGGCTGGCCGCCGAAGCCAGCCAGGCGCTCGCGGATCAGGGCTTCATCCTGGCTGAACAGACCCGTTGCCGGCCCGGCGGCGGGGGCTGGTTCGGGGCTGGTGCCGGTTGGGGCAGGCTGGTCGAGGGGGGAAGGCTGCACCAGCAGCTGCTGGGGCACCAGCTCCACCTGCTCGGCCGCCACGGCCAAGTCCTGCAGGGCGCCCACCAGATAGTCCTGGAAGCCCTTGATGCGCCTGGCCATGGCATCGGCCTGGCCGGCAAAGCTGGTTTCGATCTCTTTTTGGATCTGGCTGCGGCGGGTTTCCAGATGGCCGATTTCCTGCAGCAACGCCTCGCGACGCTCGCGCAGTTCAGTGAGGGCCAGGTCGCTCCAGGCTTGTTCGGGGCTGGGGTCGTCAGTCATCGCGATCGGAATCGGAACGCTCAGCTGGGTTGAGTTGGCCCAGGTGCTGGGCCAGTTGCTGCCGCAGGGTGGCGGCATCAAAGAGCAGTGGCAGCAGGTGGATGCTGCGCTGCTCACGGAAGTAAAACAACGCGGGCAACCCTGGCCAGAACAGTTTCCAGCCCAGCCATTCGGCATAGGGGAAGCTGCGCAGCAGGGTCTGCTGGCGCCATACCAGCATGGCATCGCCGCCAAACTCCAGCCGCAACAGGCTTGTCTGCAACAGCAAAAACAGGCCCAACAGCGCCACTGACAGGCTCAACCAGAGTGCGCCGCCCCAAAGGGGAAGGAGGCCAAGGGCGGCCAGAGCCAGCCCGATCACCCCAAGGGCGACGCCGTAGCTGGGCGCCAGCACCACGCCGCTGGAGCCAGGGCTCAGCTCCGTATCGCCAGTGGGGGAGTTGGAGGAGGGCATCAGCCGAAAAGCAATTTGGTGAGCAGGGCGTCCATCAGGGCGACGGTGACCAGGATCATCACCACGGCCCCGGTGGTGCTGGTGCCCACCTCCTTGGGGCCCCCGCGGGTTGTCAGGCCCCAGCCGCAGGCGATCACGGCGATCTGCAGGCCGAAGACCAGGGCCTTCAGCAGCATCGACGGCAGGTCGTCTGGCTCCATCCAGGTGCGCACGGAGTTCCAAAAAACCGATGGGGGGATGCTGTAGAGGATCGTGCTGCTCACCTGGCCTGACCAGATCCCCACCCAGAAGAAGAGCAGGCACTGCACCGGCGCCATGATCACCATGGCCAGCACCCGGGGCACCACCAGGTATTCGACCGGGTCGGTGCGCAGCATGGTGATGGCGTCGATCTGCTCGGTCACCTTCATGGTGCCGATCTGGGCCGCATAGGCCGTGGCCACCTTGCCCGTGAGCAGGGTGGCGGTGAGCAGGGGCGCTATTTCCCGCGACAGCCCCAGGGCCAGCAGCCCCCCCACCGTGGCGCTGGCGCCTTGCTTGCTCAGCTCCGCTGCCACCTGGATGTTGAACACAGTGCCGGCTGCCAGGGCGGTGATCAGCACGATCAGAAAGCTGCCGGGGCCGGCCTCCATTAGCTCCTGCATCAGGTCGTTGAAGCCGATGCGGCCCTTGGCGACGGCACTCACCGCCTGGCCGCCGATCAGCAGGCTGGAGCCCAGGCGTGACAGCCAGCGGGGGGTCTTGAACCAGACGGGACGCTTCATGGTGATGGCGATGCCGGCCGGCGGTGCAGACCCTTCTCAGGCCAGCGTCGCATCACCAGGAGGCCGGCAGCGATCAGAACCGCTGGAATCAGGCCCATGCAGAGGCGGATCGTGGTGAGGGCTGAGCCTGGCTGAACCAGTCCCTCACTGGCCTGGTAGCCACTCCAGCTGAGCACATTGCCGAGGGCGAACACGGCTACGCCGATGCCCAGTTTCTGGGTCACCACCATCCAGGCCGTGTAGAGGCCTGCCGGTTGGTCTGGGTCCGCATCGATCGCATCGGGCAGCAGGGCCCAGGGGATCAGATAGGCAGTGGAGGCCCCGAGGCCAATCACCACGATCGTGAGCACGAGCAGGGCCAGCCCCAGGCTGTTACTGGCTGTGGCCAGGGGAGCTGCGCTGGAATCCATGGGGATCAGCAGCATGGCCGCCAGACAGCCGGCGATCCAGAGGCCGGTGCCCCAGCGCAGGGCGCAGATCCGGCCATGGCGGCCCGCTACCCGGCTCCACAGCTGCAATCCCACCAGGGCGCTCAGCTGGAAGGGGATCAGGATCCAGGTGCTCCAGCTTTCGGGCAGGTGCATCACCACGGCCAGGAAAATCAGCGAAACCGGCTGCATCAGTTGCAGGGCGCACCACAGCAGCAGGTAGAGGCCCAGCACTTTCAAAAAGAGGGGGTTGGCGGCGAGCCGCCGCAGCTGGCGGCCGAGCGGCTCGGGCTGGCCCTTGGGTCGCTGGCAGGTGCGTGCAAAGGGAGCCAGCCCCCAGCAGCACAGCAGGGTGAAAACCGTGAGCAGCAGCCCGGAAACCCAGCCCATGCGCAGGTAGCCCGGCGCTCCCTGGCCCACCAGCAGGGCCCCCAGCACCAGGCCCGCCAGGCCCGCCAGGATTGAGCCGGTGAACCGGCTTGCGTTCAGTTCGGTGCGCAGCTGGGTGGAGCCGGTGAGCTCCGAGGCGAGGGCCGAGTAGGGCAGGTTGACGCAGGTGTAAAGGGCCATGGCCACCAGCTGGATCAGCACCAGCAGGGCGAACTTCTGCCAGTCGCTTCCCGGCGGAACCCACCACATCGCCACCAGGGCGAGGCCCAGGGGGATGGCGCTGCCGGCCATCCAGGGCAGGCGCGGCCCCCAGGGGTGTTTGGTGTGGTCGCTCAGCCAGCCCACCAGCGGATCGTTGATGCCATCCCACACCTTGAGCACCATCAGCACCAGGCCCGCCATCCAGGCCGGCAGCCCCACTACGCCTGTGTAGAAGACAAATAGATAGAAGCCCAGTTGGGTGGCGGCCATGCCGGTGCCGATATCGCCGAGGCCGTAGCTCCAGAGCAGTCGTCGCCGGGCCGACTTGCCCAGGCTTGGGTTCGTTGCCGCGCTGGGGTCAGGCGTCACAGACGGCAGTTCTGGATAGGCGGGGTGATCGAGTCATAATGCAGGAGCCGAGGGAAGCAAGCCTCCTGCTGGGGGCGAGTTCACGGCACCGCTTCAGTGCATCCGTGCTGACTCGGGCGTAACTGATGCGGGCGTAGTTTAGTGGTAAAACCTCAGCCTTCCAAGCTGATGATGCGGGTTCGATTCCCGCCGCCCGCTTCCTTTTCTCAATAAGGCCGCCTCCTAGAGCTCCGTTCCCTTGAGCAACGGCGCCGCCACCAGCAGCATCAGGCTGCGGCTTTGTAGGGGGGCGCCGGTGGGCAGCCAGGGCTGGGGCTCGGATGGCAGGTCGTCGCCGGGTGGGAGGGCGGTGTCGATCACCCGCAGCCAGCCGTTGGGACAGGCGGGGAGCTCGAAGTGCATCGCCTTGCTGTAAGAGTTCAGACCACACCAAACCAAGGGACCCTGACGGCTGTCTTGAAGACTCCAGGCCAGGGTGTGGGACCAGCTGGCCCAGTCTGGCTTGTCCAGTTCGACCCCGTGCCACTGGCGCCAGAGATTGCCGCGATCGCTGCTGCGCCGTTGGGGCGTCTCATCGATGCTTTGCTCCGGGTTGAACAGGGCTGCCAGGTGGGCCCTCAGCTTCAGCAGCCGGCGCAGAAACAGCCGCAGGGCCAGGTCGCCCTCGTCGGGCTGCCAATGCATCCAGCCCAGGGGGTTGTTCTGGCACCAGCTGTTGTTATTGCCCCCCTGGCTGCGGCGCACCTCGTCGCCCATCAGCAGCATGGGCACCCCCGGTGCCAGCAGCAGGCTGGTGAGCAGGTTGCGTAGCTGGCGCTCCCGCAGGGCGGTGATGGCGTGGTCGGAACTGGGCCCCTCGATGCCGTGGTTCCAGCTGTTGTTGTGGTTGTCGCCGTCGCGGTTGTCTTCGCCGTTGGCGAGGTTGTGCTTGCCGTTGAAACTCACCAGGTCGGCCAGGGTGAAGCCGTCGTGGGCGGTGAGGAAGGTGATGCACTGGCCCGGGTGCACCGGTGCGTTGGTGAACAGGTCGGGGCTGCCGCTGAGCCGCTGGGCCATGGTCCAGCAGGTTTTCTCATCGCCCTTCCAGAAGCGCCGCAGGTCGTCACGGAAGCGGCCGTTCCAGGTGGCCACCCGGCGGGCTGGAAAGTCAGAGAGGCGGTAGAGGCCGCCACAGTCCCAGGGTTCGCTGATCAGTTTGAGGTCGCTGAGGTCGGGATCGGCCTCCATCTCCTCAAACAGCGGCGGTGTGTCCAGCGGTGCCAGGTTGTCGCCCCGGCTGAGGGCGATCCCCAGGTCGAAGCGAAATCCGTCGATGCCCAGTTCGGTGGCCCAGCAGCGCAGGGATTCCAGGATCAGGCGTCGCACCAGCGGGCGGTTGGCGGCGATGGTGTTGCCGCAGCCGCTGACATCCTGGTAGTCCCCCCTGGCGCTTTGCTGGTAGTAGAGGCGATCGCAGAAGCCGCGCCAGCTCAGGGTTGGGCCATCCTGATTGCCCTCGGTGGTGTGGTTGTACACCACATCGAGCAACACCTCGATGCCGGCCCGGTGGCAGGCGGTCACCAGCTGCCGCACCTGGTTTCGGCCGCTGAGCGGGTCGTCGCCCACCAGGTAGTCGGGGTGGGGGGCCATCCAGCTCAGGGGGCTGTAGCCCCAGTAGTTGTGGCGACCAGCCGGCGCGTCATGGGGATCGAAGGCCATCACCGGCAGCAGCTCGATGGTGGTGATGCCGAGCTCGCGCAGGTAGGGCAGGGTGGGGATCAGGCCCAGCAGGCGCCCCTGGTGCTCCTCAGCCACGGGACAGCCCGGCCCCTGGGTAAAGCCGCCCACATGCAGCTCGTAGATCACGCTCTTCTGCCAGCTGTGGCGAGGCCTGGGGGCGTGATGGAAATCAAACCGATCCCGCTCGGTCACCACTCCCTTGAGGCATTGGCTGGTATTCGGGGCCGCCCCTACGGCACTGCCCCGCCCATAGCCGCTCCAGCCGGCGATGGCCCTGGCACAGGGGTCGAGCAGCACCTTGGACGGGTTGAAGCCATGGCCGCCGGGCTGCAGCGCTCCGAATACCCGATAGCCGTAGCAGCTCCCCAGCCCGAGACCCTCCACCTCCACGTGCCAGTGGTCGCCGGAACGGTGCCGCTGGTCGAGCTCCACAATCCGGTCGGCTTCGGTGGCGTCGCCGTGGCTGAAGAGCAGCAGTTCGATCCGGGTGGCCAGGGGGGCAACCACGGAGAAATTCACACCCCTGGCGGTGAGGCTGGCACCCAGGGGCCAGGGATGGCCGATGTGGAGCCCCTTGCCCGGGTGGTGGTTGGCGATGGGGTCCATGGAGAGCTCAGGACTGTTGAATTGGACCGTCAATGGGCCTGGCCTGGATACGGCAACGTTAAGCAGGCCTTTCGCTGGGGGCAGCAGGATCCTGCTGAGGTTCCCGTCTCCAGACCTTCTTCCCCTGCTCTCCCCACCCGCCGCCGCCCCAGCCTTGGCCTTGCTCACCCAGCCCCCCGAACCCGGCCGCCCGCCCCAGCAGGTGATTGCGGGGTTGTGGCTGTTCGCGCCCAGCCGCGAAAGCCAGGGAGGTAGCAGCTGGTTGCTGGAGGGCTGGGCCTATGGCGGTGATGGCGACCTGCTGGTGGATTGTCCCGGGTACACCCAGGCCAATCTGGAGATGCTCCAACGGCGCTCGCTCCAGGTGGGTCCAGGCACGATCGTGCTCACCAGCCGCGAGGGGCATGGGCGCTGCCGCCGCTTTCA
>NZ_JAGQCQ010000232.1:0-5986 GCF_024346275.1 Cyanobium sp. BA20m-p-22 | reverse complement strand
TGCTCGAACACCTCATGGGCGCCGGCGCGGAACTCCAGGCTTTGCTGAGCGGAGGGGCCACTGAAGGCTGCCGACTGGCCGATAAGGATGGAGCGGGGCCCAACTCCCACCTCCGCCCGAGCAGGCAGGGAAACCAATCCTCCCCAAACCAGCCATGCATGCCCAAGCCATAGGCCCAACCACCATGCCTGCCCGGTGATGGGCTGTAGGGGAAGCCGGCCCATCAAAAAACGTACATTGTTATCTCATCGGTTCACACCAAGCTGAGCTCGAGTACACCTCCCAGGAGCGGTGCTTAACCCAGTCCTGCGGCCTCAGCTTGGATGAATGAGTCGGGCAAATTAGCCGGCAGATTGCCAGGGTAAGGGGGCTCTATGAACCCCCTTACAGAATGGATCAGCAGACCCGGCCGATCACTCCTTGATACGGGTCACGGACTTTTGGGCTGCCGCCTGAATCGATTCGCGCAGTGGAACGTAACCCAAATCATCCGCCAAAGCTTGATACTTGTCACTCAGCATCAAAGTGATCATTTGGCGGATACCCTCAGCCTTGGAACCATTTCCGTTGGCGTAGAAAAGAATGTAGGTGAGTGTAGCGATTGGATAGGCCCCCGAGGCAGAGGGGTTAGGGTCACCACCAGCCAGGTTCTTATCGAGTTTGATGCCGGCAAGAGCCTTGGCGCCGCTGGTGGCATTGGGTTGCACAAATTGACCAGCCTTATTCTGAATAGCAGCAGCCTTCAAGACTCCTTTGACAAAGGCTTGGTTGAGATATCCAATCGAGCCTTGTGTGGTGGTGAGGGTTCCGGCAACACCGTCGTTACCCTTGCCGCCCACGCCCACTTTCCAGTTCACCGACTTGCCGCTACCGATGGTCCATTCCTTCGAAAACGATTGCAGCGATTCTGTAAAGGCGGCGGTGGTGCCGGAGCCATCGGAACGGTGAACCACCGTGATGCTGCCATCGGCACAACCCAGCTGTTTCCAGTTTTTGATTGATCCCATGAAGATCGACACAACCTGCTTTTGGGTGAGCTTCAGGGAGCAACCAGGCTTGTTGTAGGCCACAGCGATCGTGCCACCCACAGTGGGGATCTGTACGACACCACGTTTAACACTTTTGATGTCCTTTTGACTGATGGGATCATCAGAAGCACCAAAGGCCACGGTTTCATTGATGAAAGCTTTGCGACCACCGCCAGAGCCGATGGCCTGATAATTCACCTTGATGCCAGACTTCGCCAGCATGGAAAACCAACGCTGATAAATCGCATCGGGGAAAGTTGCTCCTGCACCGGCCAGGCGCACGGCAGCTTGGGCGGCTGTCCCGCCGACGAGACCAGCTAGCAATAGGGCCGAAAAAGATTTTCGCAGGAAAGTCATTGGATAGGGGACAGTTCCTAATAGAGCCTATCAAACTGACTCCTCGACTAACGTTATGAAGTCATTAAGGGCACGCAAAGCGATGGGCAATATTGCCGGTTACGTGCAAACCCAGGGCATCACGACTGCAACGTAAAAAAAATGCCTCCCCAAAAAGGGGAGGCATTGGATGCGTGAAAGGTGCTGTCGTGGACTGCGTGAGGAGTCGAAGAAACTAACCAGGGATCAGAAGCGGAACGTGGTTTGAATCACGCCGCCCCAGGTGTAAGAACCTGAGTTGCGCTGGTAATCGCTAGCCCAGAAGATCGACGGAGTAACGGAAATATTGTCGGTAACTTGATACTTGTAGAACACTTCGTACAGCATGGACTCGGAGTTTGCCACGTCGGTTGAGAAGGGTGCTTGGCCGAAGGCAAAGCCCGCGCTGTTGCCTTGCAGGAACACATCCTTCCACTGGAAGCCCACCATCCATGATTGGGTGGTGATGGTTCGAGCCGAGGTTGCACTTGCGATGCCGGTACCACCTTCGTAGTAACCATAGCCAACGCTGATCGAAGGCATCCAGCCAGAATCCAAGGGCTCCCAGAAACCAGCAATGGAGACACCATTGAGTTCATTACCCGAACTCACAATGGAATTAGGCAGGTTTGCATCCCTCAGGGCGGAGTTTTGCGAACCATAACGGTAGGCAACAGCAGCACCGTAGTTCGGACCCCGCACACCAAACTGGGTTAAAACGTTAATACCGCTATCGTAATCGAAGGCACCAATAGTGGAATTCTCGTAGCCGGTTTGAGCAATGTAGTTTGCATCAAAGACGAGGTATGGCTTGCCCTTTTCAACTTTCTGCTTCCAGTTAAAGCCGAAGCCAGCACCGGTCGCCTTGTTGTAGGTACCGGAGGCACCCGCCAGATTGAAGAAGTCGAGGATGTCGGCCTTATAGGCGCTGGGGATGAAGGAAAGAATCTCAGTATTCCTTACAATGGCACCGGCGGTGAGTTTGATCTCATCGCCCACAGGGAAGGTGTAAAAGAGGCGGTCAATCCAAACGGAGTTTGTGCCAGAGCCTTGGGTTTCAGCCTTATCCAGCTTGAAGATCTGGCTGCCACTACCGAAGGGCAGGCTGCTGAAGTTACCGCTTCTTAGGCGTGTGCGCAGCAGATCCTTGCCGCTGAAGCTGGTGTCAAAGGCAAGGCGAGCGTCGTAATTGAACGTTGTGGCATTGGGCTTTGCCGTACGCGCTGCTGTTGCCGCAGATCCACCAACACAGCCAGTTGTACCAAAATTGCAGGCCTCAAGACGCTGGTTTGCGCCCGTGCCAGTGAGTCTGGTGCCACGAACTGCAGCGACCGCAGCAGTATTCGTGACAGCGTTGGAGTTGAAGTTCGGAGTGCCGCCAATAATCATGCTCACTTCACCACGCAGCCTGGTGGTGCTGGAGAACTGCTGGGCCTGCAGCTGGCCCACCTTCGACTCGAGACCATCCACCCGGGAGGTGAGCACGGTGAGCTCGGCGTCAAACTCGTTGAGCAGCTTCTGCAGCTCGTCGGTGACTTCGCTGATCCGATCGAGGCAGGCGTTCAACAGGGCCGCCGCTTCATAGCGGGTCATGGCGTTGCCGCCCTTGAATTTGCCATTGGGATAGCCGGCCACGCAGCCGTACTTCTCCACCAGATTGCTCAGCGCCTGGTAGGCCCAGTCGGTGGGCAGCACATCGGAAAACTGGTTGACGCTGGTGACCTGGTTTTTGGATTCCCAGGCACGGAAGCGATCAACGTCTTGCTGTTGCATGTATTCGTTGATGGCAGCATTGCCGTTCAACGAGGCCATTTCATTTGCGGAAGCGGCCATGGGGGCCACCACACCGGTGCCGGTTAAAGCCAGCAGCAGCATTTTGGAAAGGGTCATCGGGTCCTCACACCGATAGTGATGGCTTCAGACAGAAACCAAGCGCAACTTAACCAGCAGGGATTGGCTGGGCCAGCAGGCGGGCTACAGGGTGGATGTATCGCAGAGCACCTGGTCAAAGGGGCTTGAATGTTCATTGACAGGGCAAAGCTGGTTCTCCATGAGCTGTGGAGCTGGTAAGAAGTTCAGCCCCAAGGGCCGGCAAGTCGGCCCAAACCCAGCTTCAGCCTGTCTAATTTGCTGCTGGCGCCACCGCCCCAAAGCAGGTCACGCCGCAGCCGCCGGCGTTGCTGAGCGGGCAGCAGCTCCTGGGCCAATTCGCTCCAGCGCTCCCAGCAGTGGCTCTGGCTCACGTTTAGTAGCCAGGCCAATTGGGGCAATTTCAGCGCCAATTCGCTCTGGAGCTGGTCGTTGATGGCGCGCTGGAGCACCAGCAGGTCGTTGCATTCACCCAACAGCTCCTGGCCGCGCTTGAAGCGCCCGATCCATGGGGCGCTGCTGGGGCCCTGGAGGGGAGCCAGGTTCTCGAGCCGGTAGCGCACCTGCTTGAGCTGGCGGCGCAGTTCGTGCAAGCAGTCTGGATCTTGAGCCAAAGACCCCACCTGCCAGCCGGGATGGAGATAGAGCCCCGCCAGGCTTGGCAGCTGCCAATCGGCGATCCACGCTGCAATCGGCTGCTGGCCCAGGGCCGTGAATTCGGGCTGCTTGAACCAGCGCTGTAGCTGGGCCAGGCCCTCTAGGTAACTGGGGCTCTTGAGCACCTCCACCACATGGGCGTAGGCCAGGTGACGCTCGCGTCGCAACTGCTTGAGCACGGGGCGAAGGGTTCGCACCTCGGCCTCCGGAAGCTGGGGCAACAAGCCATCTTCCAGCCGCTCCCGCAACACATCTAGATCCCTGGCCATCCCCAGCCGGCGCACCCATTTGGCCAGGCGTTGATTGTTGAGCGCGGCGGGAACCTGCAGGGCGGGCTCAAACTGAACCAGGGTGGTGCTGAGCCGGCGCATCGCCACCCGCATCTGATGCAGGGGCTCGGTTCCTTCCCCCGCCGCAACCGGCGCCTGCAGCTGCACCAGCTTGCCCACCTGCTTCTGCAGGAGGTCAAGGGCATAGGCGCCATTGCTTACATCGCGAAGCTGCGCCATTGAGAGATCAACGGAATTCCGGTTTCTTGATACTCTCGAGACTACGTTGCAGCGCTTGTCCCGTAGTTAGTCCCACGGGCAGGTCGCCGCCGAAGGCCGTGCCGAGCACGTGGCGATAGAGCTTGCTTTCCACCAGGCGATAGGTGCTGGAGGGCATGGGGATATAGCCAGCTTGCTTTACGAACTTCAGCCCATTGGCGATGGTGTAGATCACAAATTTGCGCAGCTCAGGCCGCTGCCGCAGGGCCTTGTCGTTGATATAGATGAACAGAGGACGAGACAGGGGCACATAGGCTTCCTTCTGCACCGACTGGGCCGATGGGGTCGCCAACCCCTTCTTGCCCAGCACGGCCAGGGGCTTCAGCCGCTTGGCGTTGGCCTGGTAATAGGCAAAGCCGAAATATCCCAGGGCATCTGGATTTTTAGCTACGCAGGCCACCAAATCATTATCATTTTCACTGGCAAAATAATCAGTTCGTGAATTATCTTCGTCGCCATTAATGGCCTTATTGAAATAATCAAAGGTGCCGGAATCCTTGCCGGGGCCGCAGAGGCGGATTGGTCGATCGGGCCAATCCAGGTTCACCTGGTTCCAGCGGGTCACCTTGCCGGTTGCCTGCCGGTTCCAGAGCCGCGCCAACTCCTGGGTGGAGATCCGGGAAGCCCAGCTGTTCTTTGGATTCACCACCACGGTGATCGCGTCGAAGCCGATCGGCAGCTCCAGAAACGTCACCCCCTTGGCGGCGCAGGCCTTGAGCTCCTTGGCGCTGATCGGGCGGGAGGCATTGGCGAAAACCAGCTGGCCGCTGCAGAACTGGCGGAAGCCCGCCGAGGTGCCCGTCTCCTTGAGCTCAAAACGCACCTGGCGGTTGGCGCCACCCTTCTGGTAAGCCTCAATCGCGGTTTGAACCACGGGGAACACGGTGCTCGAGCCGCCGATGCGCAACGGCTCCGGTGCCGCCTGCGCCCCTGAGGGCAGCTGAGACAACAGCAGCGGGGCGAAAAAAGTCAGGATGGGGCGCATGACCTTGGCCATCACCCCAGAACTCTGGGCGACCGGGCGCTCAAAAAGGGTTAAGGCCAGGTTGTGCTTTGCAGGTTGGGCCCTCAGCGGGGGGCAGTCCAGTCTTGAAACCAACCACGCCGCCAGAGCCAATAGGCCTGAATCAAGGCCACCATCGCCATTAAAACCAGGGCATAAAGATAACCATAACGCCAGCTGAGTTCGGGCATGGCGGCAAAATTCATGCCGTAAATACCACCGATGAAGGTGAGGGGCGCAAAAATACTTGTAAGGATGGTGAGCGTTTTCATCACCTGGTTCATCCGGTTGCCCACGCTGGCGGCATAGGCCTGGGTGATCGCATCGCACTGATGCCGCAATAGCTCGCAATTTTCAAACAACAGCTCCACCAGCTCTGCCATCTCCTGGAAGCCCACCAGGGCCTCATCCCCCAGCAGCTGTTGCCGCTGGCGCAGCAGCACCCTGATCTGGTGGCGCAGGGGCCACACCTGGTTGCGAATCGTGCGCAGATTGCTGCGGTGCTC
>NZ_JAGQCQ010000231.1:0-5992 GCF_024346275.1 Cyanobium sp. BA20m-p-22 | reverse complement strand
CACGCGCAAGCGGCACTACAGCGGCTCTCCAGCAACCAGCAACCAGGCACTGATACCCCTTATCCCAAGCCATGGGCGAACAACAGAACCCAAACCCCACACCCGACCTCGTCGGCATGCGAGTTACCCGGCTGCCCCGCAATGGCCCCAGGCCTGGTCAATCCACCAGTGCCTGGCTATACGGCAAGCAACGTGCCGCGGAACGTTTACTGGATGACCCACGCACCCAGATGCGTGGCCTCATCGGCCGCCGGTACGGCCGTAGCTGAGCAACTGCACCAGAGCCCTATACCCCACTGCCCTTTCCAGCACCATGACAAGCAGCAACCTCCAGCCACTGGCAACTGCCAACACCGAGTCACTGGAGACAGTGCGAGTGCGCATCGCCGTGATGGTGGATCGCCTGGGCCAATGGGTCGCCTCCGGGTCGTCGGATATGGATGAGTCGGAGCTGGTTAGTGAGGTCTCCGGAATCCTGGACAACGTCACCTGCCTCAGCTGGATTGAAGCCGACGTGCCCCGCCAGGTGCCGGTTATTGACGGCACCGTGGTTTCCAGCCAGGTCCAGCAGGGCGCCTGACGATTGGAACTTCAGTCCTGACGCAGCGCTTCAGCACCACCAGTCGCTGGTCGTTCAGCTTCCAGTTCATGCATCCCGTGCTGGTTGAGCAGGCGGCTGCTTGGGAGGACAACTTGGCGATCGCTACAGATCTCACATCCCACTGACTGCATCCGCCGCGGGCCCTGCATGACTGAGTAGTGACTGCTGTTCCCTAGCGCTTTTATTTAGTACGCTAGTGAGCGTTAACAAAAGGACTTACCGCGAACCTCGTCCAGCCCACCGTTGATCCACGCCAGCAGGTGCGCCTGGCGCTGATGGCAGCACTTGGCGAGATCACACCAGAAGACCCAGCGATCGAGGTGTTGCGCAATTCCGCTCCCCTGGAGGACGCAGACGGCAACCCCATCTGGCCCGAGCCGCCGCCGGAGCACAAAGGCAGGGGACGCAGCAAACGCAATCCGTCCGCTGTTGGTGTCAGCAAGCGCTTTCCGCAGCAGAGCGTCTCGCCACGCCCCAGCCGCTCTGAGGTGGAGCAGCGCATCGCCACGCTCCAGCTATGGCTGACGCAGCGCCAACCCGCGCTGATGATCCGCGACCAAGCAGCGCTGCTGTGGGAGATGACCTCCTACACGACCCTCAAGAAGTACCTGCGGGTGGCCCGCTCTCGCATGGTGGAGGAGCTGGTGGAAGACCGGCTGGTCCATCAGGCAGAAGCCATCTACGCATTACAGGACGTGGCTCGTCGTGCAGCCGACGCCGAGCAGTTCTCCGCCTCCGTGGGCGCCCATCGGGTGCTGGCGGAGATCACTGGCATGCTCCGCGCCCCGGTCAAACCAACGGCTGCCGCCTGATGCCCGCTTCTCTTACGGCGGCATCCCTCTCTGATCGCCAGGGCGCAGCTTTGGTCGGTGGCCTGCTGGGTTCCACGGACCATGGCGATCCCTGGCGCGATGCCGGCGTGCTGGGTTACCGCGCCCCAGCCATGGAGGCGACCAAAACAGCACCGCGCAGCTTCCGCGACTTCATCAGCGAGGCCTACCCCAGCTACGCCTTTCACACCTGGGCCGAGCGGCTGATTGCCCTGCTGCAACGCATCGCCGATGGCCAACTCAACCGCCTGATCGTCTGCTGTCCCCCAAGGCTGGGCAAATCACTGCTGGTCTCCAAACTCTTCCCGGCCTACTGGGTGAGCCGCTACCCGAGTCGCGTCTGCGCCATTGCCTCCTATTCAGCCGAGCTGGCCTACGCCCACAGCCGGGAAGCACGGCACTACTACCGGGCCTGCGGCCATGCCCTCTCCAAGGACTCCACCGCCGTGGGCAACTGGCTCACCCCTGAGCGTGGCGGCTGCATTGCCGCCGGCGTGCGCGGTCCCTTCACCGGCAAGGGCTATGCGCTGGGAATCATCGACGACCCTTACAAGGGCCCAGAAGATGCCAACTCCGCCGGCCAGCGCCAGAAGTTGATCGAGTGGTTCCAGTCCGTCTGGCTGACTAGATCGGAACCCGGGGCCCCAGGGGGGCCCACGCGATGGGGGGTTGCAGATGAAGGCCCAAGTGCTGGGCAGGGAGAAGGGCAGGAGCAGGAGCAAGAGAGGCTGGGGGCTGGCTCTGCAGCACAGGTGGTGGTGCTGACCCGCTGGCATCAGGACGACCTGATCGGCTGGCTACTGGAGCAGGAAAGCGGCGACGCACCGCAGCACTGGCAGGTGCTCAACCTGCCGGCCACTGCCGAGCCGCCCGAGCAGCAGCTGCAGTTCCCGGCCACCTGCACGCTCGAGCCGGACTGGCGCCAACCCGGTGAGCCCCTCTGCCCGGAGCGGTTTCCCCTGGCTGAGCTTGAGCAGATCAAGATCCGCGCCGGCAGCTACTGGTGGAATGCCCTTTACCAGCAGCGACCTTCTCCGGCCGGTGGTTTGCTGTTTCAGCGGCAGTGGTTGCGGCAAGTGCCGCAGCGCCGCCCAAGCAGCCAGCACCAGGCCCGGTTGGGCCAGAAGGCCTATGCCCCCTTGGTGCTCAGCTGCGATCTCAGCTTTAAGGGGGGAGAGGGGAACGACTACTGCGCTTTTGTGTTGCTGGGCCTGGTGGCAGAGCCTCAGCAGCGCCATCCCGCGGCGGAAGCCAGAGCCCAAGGACAGCAGCTGCACCGCAGTGCCGCAAATCTCCCTGCTCTACCCCCACCCACTCAGGAGGGCGCCGGAGCGAGCGCCCACCTGATCGAAGTGCTCTGGGCTCGCCACCAGCGCCTCGATCTGCCCGGTGTCGTCAAAGCCCTCAGCGAGACCCTGGCCTCTCTGGCTCTGCAGGGCCTTACCCCTGATGCAGTCTTGATAGAAGACGCCGCCAACGGTCCAGCTGTCTGCCAGCTGCTGCAGCGTCAGATCCCAGGACTGATGGCGGTGCGGCCAGTAGGCAGCAAGGTGTCCCGCGCCCATGCCGTCGCACCACTGCTGGAGGCAGGGCAGCTGGGCTTCTGCCAGGGCGGCAATGACGAGTTGATTACCGAGCTGCTGGGGTTCCCCAATGCCGCCCACGACGACCTGGTGGATGCCTTTTGTCAGGGCGTGATCTGGCTGCAGAACCAGCACTGGCGGGGCAACGGCAGGGCTACTCCCAGGCCGCTGCTTTTCTCCCGCTGAGCCCACCAAGAGGCAGGCCTTCTTCTTCCACTGCATCTGCGTCATGAGCGTCACCATTGCAATCCATCAACCACGGGCGCCACGGCCGAATCCATCAGAGGGAAGCGGACTAGGGAGCGGCAGCAGCCAGCGGCGCCCAAGGCATTGCTGCAGGCAGCCGCGGCGCTCGATCCATGCCGCTGCAGATGCGCTGGTGCTCGAGCACCTGCCCTTTGCCTCACGGGTAGCGGCTAACTACGCGCGCCGCACCGGCCACCCCAAAGAAGACTTGGAGCAGCTGGCAGCGATCGGGCTGATCAAGGCCTCGCGCCGCTACGACAGCCAGCGGGTAAACCGCAGCTGCTCCAACTTCATCGCTTACGCCAGGCCGTTTGTGAACGGCGAGATCACCCACTACCTGCGCGATAAGGGCTTCTTGATCTCGGTGCCGGGCCGCTGGCGGGAGCTGCATGCCAGGGGCCAGAAGTTGCTCAGGCAGGGCCTGCCTCCAGATCAGGTGCCGCAGCAGCTTGGGCTTACGCCGGAGCGCTGGGCTGAGATTGCAGCCGCTTGCTCAGTGCGGGTGGTGGCGATGGCGCTAAGCCAAACGGATGAATCCTTGGAGTGATGTCCTCTTGCCCGGAGTAGCCGTCAATTCCGGTCAGGAAAGGCAGCGGAGTAGATCTGCTTGAGTCCATCGTGATAGCCCCAGCCGATACGAGAAGACGAGCGCACGACTTCAGCGAACCGATTTCTGAAGGCCTGCTGCAATTCATGGGGCAGGACGCAGATGGTTTCAGCAGCTCGGCGGGCCATGGCGAGTAAGGCGTTGTAGAAGCCCGCATCAACATCGCCGTACTCCACCGTAAAGGCGTTGCCCTGCTCTAGGAAGGCCAACATCAGATCTGCTTGGGCGATTGGATTGGCAACTGCTTTGCAGAAATCGGCAACGACCTTCTTGGCTTTGGCGACTTGCAGCGGACGATCGCGTTGCATATCTGGATATAGACAATCACCTACAACCACCTTGGTCTCTTCCAACACGGCCTCTGCATCCGCGAAGCGGGCATGGAGAAAGGTCTGGTTCTGCTTGGAGAGTCGATAAAGCTCGGCAGTAAGACCGATCAGTTCGTCGCGGTTGAGTTTGATAGCCGCTGATTTAACTGCTGACCATGTTTGCTTAGGCATACTGAAGATCAATACTACATGGATGTCGTTGTCAACCAAAGATAGCGCTTGAGATCTAGGCTACCAGCTACTGCCTCCAATGAGTAGTTATCCAGCGCGGCTGGCATCTGCTTGTCACGCACGAAGCGAGGCAGGCCCGATAAGCACTGAATGTGACCGGTAAAGCGATGATTTGGAACGAAGCAGAGTAGGGGCTTTGTTTCGCTTGAGAAAGTAGCCGCACCAGTGGAAATTATGTCTTCGGTCCATCCACTTGATCCCTTTGTCCAAAGCGCTGCTTCAAAATCCGTGCAGTTGTAGCGGATTGTCAGCCGAAACTCTGTATCTCTCGGTAGAGGTTTAACTGCGCTGCATCTCTTGACTCCGGCGCCTTTGAGCCTGATAAAGCCCTTCTCATCTGCAACTACAGTCACGATACCTCCGGATTCCAAGATCGGCCCCATCGAACTTTCGTGATGCAGCCTGCCAAAGAAGAGAAAGGTACCTCGATCCGAGAGCTGAACTGATTGAACGCAATGCTCTAATTGAGGCGCCGCGATCCAGCGATGGATCGCTAGAGGCGTCCCGACCGCAATATGGCTATCTGGAAAGTCCTTAACGTTATACGTACATATCGCATCACACTTCGCTGCAAATGCGGCGCCCCAAAGCAGGTGATCACTTTCATCCAACGGGGTGATGCCCTCCGGTGGCGAGGCATCCGGCATCTGTAACGCTTCAAGCGAGGCTAGGTAAGAGCGGAGAACGCGTGCCGCAACCTGTGCGATACGCGTACTTGGAGCATCGCGGCCGATGAGGTAGTCGCATTCGGCTATAACTGACCGTGACCCAGCCCCCTCAATAGAGCCGAGATAATGCACAATGGTCGAGCTTGGGTTCTAAAACAATTAGAATTCGAACCCATCGCACGACGCGGTGACTATTCTTACTTCAGACTCGCATCAAATCTGTATCCTTTCGTGATACCTACTGAATCGAGTTTTGGAGGAGCTTCGGCCGTGCCCCGGGTAAGTATGTAAGCACTTCCATATATTTTGCCCAGGTTTCCTTGCTGCTGCTCTGGATCCCATTCGCAACGTATGTCGACAATGGTGGTGAATTAACCAGGATGAGCTTCTGTCTTAATTGTCTTTTTATTTGCCCAGTCATATCTTCCGTCAAGAATGCCTTTACTAGCTGGATCACGCATAAATTCGTTTACCTCCTTCCAGCATAACTTGATTGCGGTTTTTTGGTCGTATGGCTTTGGTTGATTTTTCATCCATCGGAAAATCGGTATCGTTATTAACGTGATAGACCCCAGCAGAAAGAATCCTGCCATCCATTTCCGTTTGCCAGCTCTTTTCAAAGTAAGTATTTTTATGAGTCCACCCCGATTCCCTCGGCTCTCGCAACGACGACTACGTGGTTCATTAGGTCTTGATGAGCAGCTGGTCTGGTGATGCCATCAGAATAAATTTCCCTAATCGATGTATTTATCAAGGGAAATCCAATTTGATCCTTAACTGTTTCAATTAGGTCTTGATAGAAGTTGTTGGGAAAATTTGCCATGAATTTATTAACAGCTGTCAGGGTGCGAGTGCCAGATGTATCAATAGCGAATTCTGCTGGAGCTGCTATGTCCT
>NZ_JAGQCQ010000230.1:0-5997 GCF_024346275.1 Cyanobium sp. BA20m-p-22 | reverse complement strand
AAGGAAACCAAGAACCTTGTGGTGGTTTCCCCCATTGATGGTTCACCTGCTTCTCGGGCCGGCGTGCAGCCCAAGGATGTGATCACGGCGATTGATGGCAAGAGCACCAAGGGCATGAGTACCGAAGATGCGGTCAAGTTGATCCGCGGCCAGGCTGGTACCTCCGTAACCCTCACCCTGCAGCGCAAGGGTCAGAGCCTGCAGGTGCCCCTCACCCGGGAACGCATCGAGCTCCACGCGGTAGATCATCAGATCAATACCAGCCCAGATGGCGTCAAGGTGGGCTACATCCGCCTGCGCCAGTTCAATGCCACCGCCACCAAGGACATGCGCCTGGCGGTAAAGGATCTGGAGGAGAAGGGGGCCCAGGGCTATGTGTTGGATCTGCGCAGCAACCCCGGCGGCCTGCTGATGGCCAGCGTGGAGATCGCCCGCCAGTGGCTCAATGAGGGCACGATCGTCTCCACCAAGACTCGTGACGGCATCCAGGACGTGAAGCGGGCCAATGGTCGTGCCCTTACGGCCAAGCCCCTGGTGGTGCTTGTCAATGAAGGCTCCGCCAGTGCCAGTGAAATTCTCTCCGGTGCCCTTCAGGACAATCAGCGGGCCGTCCTGGTGGGTCAGAAGACCTTTGGTAAAGGTCTGGTGCAGTCGGTGCGGGGTCTCTCCGATGGCTCCGGCATGACCGTGACCATCGCCAAATACCTCACCCCCAGTGGTCGGGACATCCACAAGCACGGGATTGATCCCGATGTGCAGGCCAAGATGAGCGAGCTGGAGGCCCAAAAGCTCAAGCTTGAAGACCTGGGCACCAAGAAGGACAGCCAATACCGGGTGGCAGAGAACACCCTGGTCAAGCGACTGCGCAGCGCCAGCGGCCCCTCCCAGGCATTCAAGCCAGGCAGTGCCAACCTGCCAGCGGCCCTGGGTTCGAGCGCTAAGCCTTGAGCTCCCAACCCTCGATCTGGAATGAAAAGCCCTGGTGGTGCCAGCCCTGGTCCATCCTGCTGACCGGCATGGCCCTGCCAACTGCTAGCTGGTTCGTGCTCCAGCGCTGGTGGGTCACCGCCCCTGTGGCAGCGGCGGTAT
Source organism: Cyanobium sp. BA20m-p-22 (assembly GCF_024346275.1). Taxonomy (NCBI): domain Bacteria; kingdom Bacillati; phylum Cyanobacteriota; class Cyanophyceae; order Synechococcales; family Prochlorococcaceae; genus Cyanobium; species Cyanobium sp. BA20m-p-22. The sequence continues at coordinate 4,908 of NZ_JAGQCQ010000230.1, read as the reverse complement.
TGGTGTGGTGGTGGCTGTTTCTGGTGCTGGTGCCGCGGGCCTATCTAGAGCAACAGGGCAGCCAATAATGCTGGCCAGTGAGGCTGGTCTGCTCAGGCCACCGGCTGCATCAGACCGCCGCCGGGACTGGAATCATCATCGTCGTTGTTGTTGCCCGTGTCGCCCTGCAGCAGGGCGTATACGCCTAGGGCCAGCAGGCTCACCACCCCTGATGCCAGGCTGAAACCACCACCCAGTCCACCAGCGAAGCCCGAGGATGCGTTGATAACTTCGCCCATGGGTCCTCTTCACACAACTTCTCATTAATGTAACGGATTTTTGCGGAAGCTGGGCATGCAGGTGGGGCCCATCCTTCAAGACCCCCTTCCCCCGGGCCAATGCCAGCGGTTGCTGAGTACCTTGGCTTGCCACTGAAATCTTTGACACACTGAAACCGGTGCTGCAGGTTCGATGGCCAGCGTTCCAAATCTGGTGGAAACCTGCGAGCTGGCCGAGCGGCATGGCAACCGCAATGCCGCGTTGCTGCTGGGGTTTGCCCTCGGCCGCATAAGCGACCTCGAAGTGATGGAGCAGCTCCATCTCGAACACGAGGAAGCCCTGTTCCTGTTGATGGCCCAGGCCCACTTGCCGTTGCCGCGCCTCGCCGATCAGGCCACCGATGCCATGGTCAGCGACCTACAGCAGCTGGTCTGATGGGGGACGCCCCTGTTCTGATTCCTGATGCCGGGCCCTGGATCACCCTGGCTTATGCCGATGGCCTGGATCTGTTGCTGAAGCCGGGCTGGCCTGTGGCAATGGTGGACATGGTGCTGGAGGAGCTCACCCGCAGCCAAACGCCCACAAGCCAGCAGATCGGAGCCTGGGTGAAGGATCAGTGCATTCCTGTGTGGTCAACGGAGGTGTGCCGCAGGGCGGCAGGGCGTCGCCAACGCAACGTGGGTGAGATGGCGATTCAGGAAACGATGCAGGGTCTAGCGATGGAAGACCCTCCCAGGCGGGGCGTGTTTCTCTTCGAAGACCACAAGATCGCTCGCGCCACGTTTTTGCTGCCGCCCGGTTGTCTCAAGGTCACCACCCGAGCCTTTCTGCTGTTTCAAGAGCGTGGGGGTTGGTTGGATTCAGCCGTTGCAATCGAGCGACTGGCCATCGAGGCCGGGCGCCAGTTTTCGCGGCTGAGATTTCCGCTGGGATTTCCGCCAGATTGACTACCCTCTCGCGCCGACAGCTCTCACACCGCTAAGACCGCCTCGTTCTGGGCCGCCTGCTGCTCGCTGCGCTGGGCTTCGCTGAGACCATCGGCTCCGGGGAGCTGGGCTGCCATCTGGTTCAGCCAGCCCATCAGCTCCTCCAGCTGCTTCTCGGCGGGCAGCACCCCCAGGCCCCGGGCCAGCACCTTGGCAGTGCTGCCACTGCTGGCCTGAAATACCAGGCGGCCGTGGAGATGCTGGGGCAGCCCCTGGCGCAGCAGGCGGAAGGCGGGCTCCTCCATGGGCGTTTCCAGGCAGATGTTGGGCTTCTCCGGCTTGATCCGCGAGAAGCCGCAGCGCCTGGCCACCAGCTTCAGCTCCATCAGCTGCAGCAGCGATTGCACCGGCGCCGGGATGGGTCCGTAGCGGTCCACCCAGCCAGCTGCCAGCTCAACCAGGGCGGCAGCGCCACTGCAGTCGGCAGCGGCCCGGTAGGCAGCCATCTTCTCGTCGTTCTCGGTGATCCAGTCGCCGGGGATGAAGGCAGTGATCGGCAGATCGATCTGGGTGTCCTCCACCTTGGGGATGTCCTGGCCCTGGATCTCAGCGAGGCATTCCTGCAGCATCTCCATGTAGAGGTCAAAGCCGATCGCCTCCATCTGGCCGCTCTGCTCCACCCCCAGCAGGTTGCCCACGCCGCGGATCTCCATGTCGCGCATGGCCAGCTGGTAGCCACTGCCCAGCTGGGCAAACTCCTGGATTGCCCGCAGCCGTTGCCGTGCCGCCTCACTCAGGGAGGCATCGCCCGGATAGAACAGCCAGGCATGGGCCTGGATACCACTGCGGCCCACCCGGCCCCGCAGCTGGTAAAGCTGGGCCAGGCCAAATTTGTGGGCGTCCTCGATCAGAATCGTGTTCACCCGTGGGATGTCGAGGCCGCTCTCCACAATCGTGGTGCAGAGCATCAGGTCGGCCTCGCCGGCATTGAAGGCCACCATGGCGCTCTCCAGTTCCCCTTCTGCCATCTGGCCGTGGGCCACCAGTAGCCGCAGGCCCGGAACCATGACCCGCAGCTGGCCAGCCACCTCCTCGATCCCCTCCACCCTGGGCACCACGTAAAAAATCTGCCCGCCCCGGTCCAGCTCTTGCCGGATGGCGCTGCGCACTGCCTCCTCATCGAGGGCGGCCAGGTGGGTTTTTATCGGGCGGCGCAGCGGTGGCGGCGTGGTGATCAGGCTCATCTCCCGCACCCCCGAAAGGCTCATGTAAAGCGTGCGCGGAATCGGCGTTGCCGACAGGGTCAGCACGTCCACGTCCTTGCGCAGGGCCTTGATCTTTTCCTTCTGGTTGACGCCGAAGCGCTGCTCCTCATCCACCACCAGCAGGCCCAGCTGCTTGAAACCCGTGCCCTTGGAGAGCAGCTGGTGGGTGCCCACCACCACGTCCACATTGCCTTTGCTGAGCCCTTCGAGGATGGTCTTGCGCTCGCTTGCGGTGCGGAAGCGGTTGAGCAGGCTCACTTTGAGGGGATAGGGCGCAAAGCGTTCGCTCAGGGTGCGCCAGTGCTGTTGGGCCAAAACCGTGGTGGGGGCCAGCATGGCCACCTGCTTGCCCGCCGTCACCGCCTTGAAAATCGCCCGGATCGCCACCTCCGTTTTGCCGAAGCCCACATCGCCACACACCAGCCGATCCATGGGCTGGGGTTGTTCCATGTCGCGCTTCACATCGGCAATGGCCTTGGTCTGGTCTGGGGTGGGGTCATAGGGGAAGGAATCCTCCAGCTCCTGCTGCCAGGGGCCATCGGCCGGGTAGGCGAAGCCCGGCGCCTGGTGTCGCTCGGCATAGAGCTTCACCAGATCCACCGCCACTTTGCGCACGGCCTTGATGGCCCGTTCCTTGGCTTTGGCCCAGGCCGTACCGCCCATGCGGTTGAGCTCAGGCGGGGCGTCGGTGCTGGCGCGGTAGCGGCCCAGGCTGCCCAACTGGTCGGCAGCCACCCGCAGCAGTCCGTCGGCGTATTGCACCACCAGGTAATCCCGCGATTCGTCGCCGATCGCCAGTTTTTCGAGCTTGAGAAACTTGCCGATGCCGTGGTTGCGGTGCACCACGAAATCTCCCGGTTGCATCTTGCCCGGGTCGACCGTGCGGCTGGCTGCCTTGCGGCGGCGGCGCACATAGCCGCTGGCGGCGAGGGCATGCTGGCCGAAAAATTCCCGATCGGTAATCAGCACCAACTTCCAGGCCGGCAGCTGGAGCCCCTCCAGTTCGGCGGTGCTTCGGTTTTTCAGGGCCACCGGTGTGGCCTGCTCCACCAGTCGATCGATGGCTGGGAAGTCGGCGGGATTGGGCACAAAGCGGGTGATGCAGTCGTGCTCCTCCAGCAGGGCCACCGCTCGAGAGGGCTGGGCAGAGATCAGCCACACCGTGGCCTTCTCAGCCACAAAGCCCTTCACCAGGGCGGCCAACTTGCCAAAGGCGTTCGGGTAGGCAGGCACCGAGCGGGCGGCCAGATCAAAGCTGTTGGGGTGGCTGTCCGTTTCCAGCAGCTCGGCCAGATCAAAGCCCCTGAAGGCTTCAGCCTGTTGGAGGGCGCCGGCTGGCTCCCGATGCAGCACCCCTGGCAGCGCACCCCCCAGCTCGCCGCAGACCTCAGCGTGGTGTCCGGCGGCGTGGTCAAACCACTGCTGGGCATGGGAGAGACACTGGCTCCTGCCATCGACAGCCACCAGGGTGTCGGCGCCGAGGTAATCGAGCAGGGAGGCCGGCTCGTCCCAGGCCAGGCCCATCAGCCGCCGCATCCCCTCGGGGGTGCCGCCCTCCAGCAGCTGGTCGAGGGCCTCCGGCTTGAGCAGCAGCTCCAGCCCATCAGGCATCGTCTGGCGCAGCGCGTCGGCAACCAGGGGGCCGTAGCCGCTGGGGGTCAGGCGCACCACCTCGATGGGATCGAGGGAGCGTTGGGATGCGGGGTCAAATTCCCGCAGCTTGTCGAGCTCCTCGCCAAAAAACTCCAGCCTCACGGGGAGTTCGCTGCTCACCGGGAAGACATCGACGATGTCGCCGCGGCGACTCCAGCTGCCCTCCTGCTCGATCGTGGGCACCCGCTCGTAACCAAGGCGGCTCAGGGTTTCACCCAGCTGCTCGAGGCTGATGGTTTCGCCCTTGCGCAAACTCAGGCATTGGGCCCGCAGGGCCTGGGGCGGGGGCAGGTGGGGCTGCAGGGCCCGCTCGGTGGCGACGATGGCGAGGCCTCCTGCTGGCCTATCGACCAGCTCGCTGAGCACCTGCAGCTGGCCCCAGGTGATCTCGCTGGTGGGATCAAAGGGCTCGTAGGGGCTGGCCTCGCTGGTGGGGTAGAGCTGGCAGCTGGACCAACCCATCAGCTCCAGCAGCGCCGCCCAGCGGCCCGCCTCCTCCAGGGTCGGCACGATCACCAGCAGCGGCGCCCCCGTGGCGCGGGCCATGGCGCTGCTGATCAGGGCCCGGGCGGCCCGACCGCCCCCGGCCAGCCTCAATCGCTCAGGCCGCGCCAGCCGTGCCAGCACCTCGCCGGTGAGGGCTGCCTGCTGCAGCTGGCGCACCAGGGCGGTGAGGGGCATGGGCGGATCTGGCAGCAGCTAGCTCCGATCTTCGCAACTGCCCATACTGAAATGGCGATCCCACCGTTGCGGCCATGTTTCTGATCCACAGCACGGTCGATCAGGCCCCGCTGCAGGCGGCGGCC